>JALGZG010000137.1 GCA_025782345.1 bacterium
TCTTCCACGTCATCGTGAAATCGAAGTAGTAGGCCGGCAGGTCTGAGCTCGACACGAGCCCCCAGGCTTTCCCGTTCAGAGCGACGAACGACAGCCCTGGAGGGGTCATCAGCGCCTTCTGCGTCCCGGCGACCACGACGTCGATGCCCCACTCGTCCATCCGGATCTCGTGCACGCCGACGCTCGACGTGGCGTCGACAACGATCGCGGCCTGGTGGTCCTTGAGCACGGCGGCCAGGGCCTTGATATCGTTCAGGGCGCCGGTAGAGGTCTCGCTGTGTATCACGAAGACGGCCTTCGCGTCGGGGTGAGCCGCGGCCACGCTCGAAAGCTCGGCGGGCGCAATGCTCTTCCCCCACTCCACGGCCACGTCGATGGCCTCCACACCGTATTCCTTGCAGATGTTGACCCACCGCTCACCGAACACGCCGTTGTTGACGCAGATCACCTTGTCGCCGCGCGACAGAAGATTGGCGACGGCGGCCTCCATCATGCCCGTGCCCGAACACGTGAAGAGCAGTGTGTCATTGTGCGTCTGGAGCAGTCGCCCGAGCTCGTCCTGGACGTGCCTGACCTTCTCGGAGAACTCCGGCGACCTGTGGTGGAGCACCTGCTTCCCCACCGCCGAGAGCACTGCCCCCGGCACCTTCGTGGGACCCGGCGTGAAGAGCTTCGACTTCATCTGGTTCCTCCCGTGGACATCTCGACCGGTCTGACGCGGCGGCGTCCCGAACAGCTACCGCAGTCCCGCCGCCTCGCGCATCCAGCCCAGCAGTTCCTTCGAGCCCTCTCCGGTCTCCCCCGAGAAGAAGATCACGGGCGTGGTCTCGTCAGGCTCGAGCAGCTCCTGGACCGAGCGCAGCGCGGCGGCGCGCTTGCCTCGCGCTATCTTATCAACCTTCGTCACCGCAATCAACGACGGCACCTGATAGTGCCTTATCCACTCGTACATCTGAACGTCATCGCGCGTCGGAGGATGGCGTGCGTCGACCAGCTGGACGATGGCCGCCAGCTCCTCCCGCGAGTTCAGATAGCTCTCGACCAGCTGCCCCCACTTCTCCTTGACGTGATCCGGGACCTTCGCGAACCCATAGCCCGGCAGGTCAACGATGATCATCCGGTTGTCGATCTTGTAGAGGTTGAGCTCCCTGGTCTTCCCCGGCGTGCGCGAGATGCGCGCGAGCTTCTTCCGCCCGCTGAGCTTGTTCAGCATGGACGACTTGCCCACGTTGGAACGCCCCGCGAGCGCGATCTCCGGCAGCCCCTCGTGGGGCAGCTGTTTGAGATCCGCAACACCCAGCATGAACTCAGCAGTCTGGACCTTCATGGTCACCAAGCGGTTCGGGCCAGAGGACGGCGGGCAAACGGCGTCAGTGAGTGTACCAGCTTGCGCGCCCCCGTGTACCAAGAAAAGGGCCCCGCGGTTCGTCCGCGGGGCCTTTTTCCTGTCGCCTGTTGTTCGTTCTAGTGTGGTGCAGACGGTGACAGAGGAGCCTCCGGACGCGATTCGCCGGCGTGTTCCTCCGGTTTGGCCACGTGCTCGTCCCAACCCTCGAACGCCAGGGCGAAGACCTGATCCAGGCTGTCCACGAGCTCGATCTTCAGATCGCGCGTTACCTGCTTCGGGAACTCACCCACGTCCTTCTCGTTCCTGCTGGGAATGACGAGGGTCGTGAGCTTCGCCCGGTGCGCGGCCACTGCTTTCTCGTTCAGACCACCGATCGGCAGCACCTTGCCGCCGAGCGTGATCTCGCCGGTCATCGCGACGTTCGGCCTGGTCGCCTTGCCCGTCAGCGCGGAGACCAGCGCTGTTGCCATAGCGACACCAGCGGAGGGACCGTCCTTCGGGATAGCGCCCTCGGGCACGTGGATATGAATATCGATGTTCTCCAGGCGCTCCTGGTCGATCCCGAGGTCCGCGGCGTGCGCCTTGGCGTAGCTGAGCGCCGCCTTCGCCGACTCCTGCATGACCTCGCCGAGCTTGCCGGTCAGAATGAGATTCCCGTCGCCCTTCATGGTGAGGACCTCGACGGTCAGTATCTCGCCCCCGACGCTGGTCCACGCCAGACCCGTGGCGACGCCGACACGGCTCTCCGTCTCGACCTCCTGCGACAGGAATCGCGCCATACCGAGGAACCTCTTGACGGCGGCCGGCGTGACGTTCTTGGTCACCCTCTTCCCTGCCGCGTGCTCCCTCGCGATCTTCCTGCAGATGTTGGCTATCTCACGCTCGACGTTCCTGACGCCGGCCTCGCGCGTGTAGTCCTCGATGATGCGCACGAGCGCGGCCTGCGAAAACGTCACGCCCAGATCGACGAGCCCGTTGGCCTCGAGCTGCTTGGGGACCAGGAACTTCTTCGCGATCTGGATTTTCTCATCCCTGAGGTAGCCGGGCAGACGGATGGTCTCCATGCGGTCCTCCAACGCGGGAGGGATCGTGTGGAGAACGTTGGCCGTCGTTATGAACATCACCTCTGACAGATCGAAGTCGACGTCGAGGTAGTGGTCGCTGAATGCACAGTTCTGCTCGGGGTCGAGAACCTCGAGGTCTTGAGCCCCTGGATGATGCGGCCTGGCATCGACCCGATGTAGGTGCGCCTGTGGCCGCGGATCTCCGCCTCGTCGCGGACGCCGCCCAGCGACACGCGCACGAACTCCCGGTCCAGCGCCCTCGCGACCGAACGACCGAGCGAGGTCTTCCCCACACCCGGAGGCCCGACCAGACACATGATGGGGCCCTTGACCTTCTCGGTGAGCTTGAGGACCGCGAGGTACTCCAAGATGCGCTCCTTCGGCTTCTTGAGACCGTAGTGGTCCTCTTCGAGGATGTCCTCGACCTCGGTGATGTCGCTGCGGTCCTTGGTACGCTTGTCCCACGGCATCGAGGTCATCCACTCGATGTATGTTCTGACGACGGTCGCCTCGGGCGACATCGGTGACATCTTCTTCAGGCGGTCGAGCTCTGAGAGCGCCTTCTTCTCGGCTTCTTCGCTCATGTTCGCGTCTTCGATCGCCTGCTGGAGTTCACTGACCTCCGGACTCCCCTCACCCTCCTGACCCAGCTCCTCCTGGATGGCCTTCATCTGCTGGTGCAGATAGAACTCCTTCTGGCTCTTCTGCAGCTGCTCGCG
>JALGZG010000276.1 GCA_025782345.1 bacterium
GCGCGCCATCCGACTCCTGTGTTGTTCAGAACGGAGGTAAGAGCTCATGAAAGCACGGCAGGCAGTTCTGGTAGTGGTGTGCCTGGCCGCTCTGGTTCTGGGGACCGGAGTCGCGAGTGGTCAGTCGACCGGGTTCATCGTGGGATGGGGTTCTCTGGTTGTTGTAGAACCGTCGGCGCTCGAGGATCTCGTGGCGGTCGCGGCGGGCTGGTATCACAGCCTGGGGCTCAAGTCCGATGGGACGATCGTGGCTTGGGGGGACAACTACTGGGGCCAGTGCAATGTCCCCGCGCCGAACGCGGACTTCGTGGCGGTCGCGGGGGGCTGGTGGCACAGCCTGGGCCTCAAGTCCGATGGGACGATTGTGGCCTGGGGGTGGAACAACGCCGGCCAGTGCGATGTCCCCGCTCCGAACGCGGACTTCGTAGCGGTCGCGGGGGGCGGGTATCACAGCCTGGGCCTCAGGTCCGACGGGACGATCGTGGCCTGGGGGTACAACTCCCAGGGCCAGTGCGATGTCCCCGCTCCGAACGCGGACTTCGTGGCCGTCGCGGGGGGCGGGTCTCACAGCCTGGGTCTCAGGTCCGACGGGATGATCGTGGCCTGGGGGGACAATGTCGATGGCCAGTGCGACGTGCCCGCGCCGAACGCGGACTTCGTGGCGGTCGCGGGGGGCGGTGATCACAGCTTGGGCCTCAAGTCCGACGGGACGGTCGTGGCCTGGGGGGTGAATAGCTATGGCCAGTGCGACGTGCCCGCGCCGAACGCGGACTTCGTGGCGGTCGCGGGTGGTCGGTATCACAGCCTTGGCCTCAGGTCCGACGGGACGGTCGTGGCCTGGGGGTGGAACAACTACGGCCAGTGCGACGTGCCCGCGCCGAACGCGGACTTCGTGGGGGTTGCGGGGGGCGCTTCTCACAGCGTGGGCCTCAAATCCGACGGGACAGTCGTGGCCTGGGGGGACAATGGCTCGGGCCAGTGTGATGTCCCCGCGCCGAATGCGGACTTCGTGGGGGTCGCGGGGGGCGAGGCTCACAGCCTGGGCCTCAGGTCCGACGGGACGGTCGTGGCCTGGGGGAACAACGGCTCCGGCCAGTGTGACGTGCCCGCGCCGAACGCCTACTTCGCGGCGGTTGCGGGGGGCGGGTATCACAGCCTGGGCCTCAAGTCCTACGGGACGATCGTGGCCTGGGGGGCGAATAGCGATGGCCAGTGCGACGTCCCCGCGCCGAACGCGGACTTCGTGGCGGTCGCGGGGGGCTATTATCACAGCCTGGGCCTCAAGTCCGGCGGGTCGATCGTGGCATGGGGGGACAATAACGGCGGCCAGTGCGATGTTCCCGTGCCGAACGCGGACTTCGTGGCAGTCGCGGCAGGCTCGTCTCACAGCCTGGCCCTCAAGTCAGACGGGACGGTCGTGGCCTGGGGGAACAATGGCTCCGGCCAGTGCGATGTCCCCGCTCCGAACGCGGACTTCGTTGCGGTCGCGGCGGGTCAGTGGCACAGCCTGGGCGTCAAGTCAGACGGGACGATCGTGGCCTGGGGAAACAACGACTGGGGCCAGTGCGATGTGCCGGCGCCGACCGCCGACTTCGTAGCGGTCGCGGGGGGCGGTCGACACAGCCTCGGCGTCAAGTCCGACGGGTCGATCGTGGCTTGGGGATCCAATGAGTTCGGCCAGTGCAACGTGCCCGCGCCGAACGCCGACTTCCTGGCGCTCGCGGCGGGCACTTATCACAGCCTGGGCATCAGGAGTTCCGGTACGTCCGTTGGTGAGACTGCCTTCTGCGCCACGCTCGTGCAAGAGGATGGCGCTGTGTTGCTCAGATGGTCGCTCCCGAGCTGCTCCGGTCGTGTCGGTCTCATGATCTACCGGGCGCGTTCCGCGGACGGTCCCTACAGCTGTATCACGCCGGAGCCGCTGCCTGATGCTGCTCTGGGTAGCTACATCGACGAGACTGCGTGGCCCGGTGGGACGTTCTGGTACGAGCTGCGCGCACTCCTGACTTCCGGGGACGAGGTCCTCGCGAGTGACATACGCGCTTCAGTTACTGTGCCTGGCACGCTGGTGTTCGGGATTCGCTACGTGATGCCCAATCCTGTCACGGCGCGCGCGAGCATTGGCTACTCACTTCCCGAGGGGTGCCGGTCTGCGCGGCTCTCGGTGCATGACGTGGCCGGCCGGCTCGTCCGGCGGTTGGATTCCACGACGGGGACTCACGGGTTCGTGACGGTCGATTGGGATGGGAAAGCCAGCTCAGGTGAACGGGTTGCGTCCGGGGTGTACTTCGTTCGGCTCGAGGTGGACGGCGCGGTGGCGACGCAGAGGATGGTGCTGCTGCGCTGAGCGAAGTGAATCGTGAGGGACGATGCGATTGCGAAGTACCATCCTGGATCCACGACCAGAGGGATTGATATAGAGCACGTCCTATCGACCGTTGTTGTCCCTCTGACATGCGTGGCTGCTGCTTCCATTTTCGCAGCAACGCAGATCGTCCCGCCGGACGAAAACGGAGGACTTCGCAGATGAGGTGCTCACGGAAAGA
>JALGZG010000163.1 GCA_025782345.1 bacterium
GTTCATCTACCGCTCGGGTCTGTCCGAGATCTTCACCTCGTGGTACTTCCTCCTCTCTGCCGCTGTGCTCGCCGCGTCTCTCGTTGCGTGCTCGTTCGGCAGGCTGAGGAAGCTGGCGACCGCGCGCGGCCGTGGCCGGGCGTCCAGGGTCGGGTCGCTCCTTCTGCACGTGTCCATGGTCGTGATACTGGCCGGGGGTGTGGTGACGGCGGTCTTTGGATTTCGGTATGCGGCGCCAGGGTACCTCTCCGCGGGAGAGGAGATGGAGGTTCCAGAGGGCGGCTTCACGATCCGCGTGAACGCGGCGAGCACCGAGTTCGCTGACGAAGGCGTGGTCTCCGAGTACTTCTCCGACGTCGTCGTCATCGAGGATGGGGAAGAGGTCCTGTCCTGGCGGATCGAGGTCAACAGGCCCCTCATCTACAACGGAGTCGGTCTCTACCAAAACGAGATGCTTCCGTCCGCGACCTCGGTCAGAGAAGTGCTGTTCGGGATCGTCATTCTGACGGAGGACGGGGAGCTACCTCTCAGAACGATCGACGTTCCGTTCAACGAGGAGTTCGAGGTGCCGGGCACCGACATCTCCCTCAAAGTGCTGGAATTCCTGGCGGACTTCACCTACGATATCGAAAGTGGAACCGCCTCGCTGGTCTCCATCAGCCATCGGAACCCGGCGGTTCTGGTTCGGATATCTGAGGCCGGCAGCGTCATTGACGACAGGTGGATCTTTGCGGATGTTCAGACCCACCGCAGCGACGCGGGCCTCCCGTGCCGGATCTTCCTCTTCAGCTACCTGCCGGACTACGAGAGAGGACTCACGAGATTCGAGCTCTCCCGTCAGCCCTCTCCCGTCAGCCCGGGACGCCGCTTCTCTTCATCGGGTTCGCCGCGATGTCCCTGGGACTCTGCCTCACATTCTGGACGAGGACGGGACGCACGGAGGCGGGCGCCCCGAGGGTGCCTCCAGAAACCGGCTCAGACCCAGGGTAGCCGCGTGACTTCGTGAGCGCCGGAGCGTGGCTCTCCATGCTCCGTGGAGGTGAACTACATGCAGGGTGGAACCGACATGCTCCTTTTCTGGGTGGCGCTCTGGTGCTATCTGGCGGCAACGCTGGGTGCGTCGGTCTACGCGGGCACGCGGAAGGACGGCGTGAGAACGGCTGTCTTCTACGTCACGCTCCTGGGGTTCGCCTCCAACACGGGCGCGCTCATTATGCGTTCGGTGTTGTCAGGGCACCCGCCGATGACGAATCTCTTCGAGTACCTGTCCTTCTTCGCCTGGGCCATCGTGCTCGGGTTCCTGCTCATCTGGCGAAAGAAGGGCCTCGAGCTTCTGACCGCCTTCGCCGCGACCATCGCCTTCGCCATGATGGTCATAGCCTCGCTGTTCCCGGCAGACATCTCCAGGCAGCTCATTCCGGCGCTCCAGAGCTACTGGCTGTGGATACACGTCTCACTGGCGATCCTGGCGGAGGCGGCGTTCGCGGTCGCGTTCGTCGCGTCTCTGATGTGCCTCATGGGAGACAAGCGCGGTCACCGGCGGTTGCCGGACCGCAACCTGCTGGATTCGATCACGTACCGAGCAATAGGCATCGGTTTCCCGCTCTTCACAGTCGGGGCTCTCTTCGCGGGCGCGGTGTGGGCCCAGAGAGCCTGGGGCACTCCGTGGTCCTGGGACCCGAAGGAGACGAGCTCGCTCATCGTCTGGCTGATCTATGCCATCTACCTTCACGTTCGCAGGACGAGAAGAGGAAGCGTTGCGCTGACCTCGGGCCTGTCGGTTCTGGGGTTCACGCTGACTGTTCTGACAATACTCGGGAGCAAGTTCCTCGGGGGCCTTCATTCCTACGGCTAGGCGCCGAGGAGACGGGTTGAAGACAAGCACTCAACTGACGGTGAGGAAGTGGATACTCGTCGGCGCATACCTGGCGCTGATATTCGGAGTGTCCTCGATCCCGCAGAGCTCGCTCGGCCACACCTACTTCAGGGTGTCGGACAAGCTGGCGCATCTGGCCGAATACGCGGGCTTCGGCCTGCTTCTCAGCGTTGCGTCCCGGAGCACGTTCCGCCGTGTCCGGCGGTGGGTGCTACTGGTGGTCGTCGTGCTCATCGGTGCGGCGGTCGGTGCGCTGGATGAGACCTATCAGATGACGGTGCCCGGGCGGGAGCGCGAACTCCTCGACTGGGTCGCCGACGTGGCGGGCGTCCTGGTCGGTTCTTGTCTGGCCATGGCGCTCAGCAGCTGGATGGCGCGACGCACCACCGCGGCCGGCGAGGCCGCCGGGAAGCGGCGGCCCGATGCGGGAGAACCCAGACAGGACGGCAGGTAATCGACACATGATATACAAGGCTCCGCGCGGAACGCGCGACGTACTCCCCGGAGAATCCTGGAAATGGCAGCGCGTTGAACGTGTCTTCAGGGCGACCGCTGATCGGTTCGGGTATGGTGAGATCCGACTGCCGGTTTTCGAGGAGACGGAACTCTTCGCCCGCGGCATTGGCGACGCGACGGACATCGTCCGGAAGGAGATGTACACCTTCACGGACCGGAAGGGGCGCAGCCTGACCCTGCGCCCGGAGGGCACGGCCGGGGTCGTGCGCTCGTTCATTGAGCACAACATGGGGCGTGGCTCTCGACTGACGAAGCTCTACTACTTCTGCCCGATGTTCCGCTACGAGCGCCCGCAAGCCGGTCGCTACCGCCAGTTCTGGCAGTGGGGTCTCGAAGCGATCGGATCGATGAACCCCGCCGTCGATGCGGAGATCATCCACTTCTCAGTCAGTCTGTTCGAGAGCTTAGGGCTGGCGGGAGCCCGTGCGCGCATAAACAGTGCCGGGTGCCCGACCTGCACGCCGTCATACAACGAGCTTTTGAGAGAGAGGCTGGCAGGGTCGCTCGACCAGTTCTGCGACGACTGCAAGGTCAGATACGAGCGCAACCCGCGCCGCATGTTCGATTGTAAGAACGAGCGCTGTCTCGAGCTTCTGAAGAAAGCCCCTTCAATACTGGAATCGCTGTGCAGTGAGTGCGCCGAACATTTCGCGAGCGTCCAGGACCTCCTCTCGAAGATGTCCGTCCGGTTCGTGGTCGACACGTCAATGGCGCGAGGGCTCGACTACTACACGAAGACGGTATTCGAAGTGCACTACGAAGGGCTGGGTGCGCAGAGCGCGCTCTGCGGGGGAGGTCGGTACGACGCCCTCGTTGAGGAGCTGGGCGGTGCGGCGACACCGGCCTGCGGTGTGTCGTCAGGCGTGGAGAGGCTCCTGACCGCGCTCA
>JALGZG010000151.1 GCA_025782345.1 bacterium
CTTGAACAGACCGTACTCGTTGAGCTTGAGACCCTTCGACTGCGCGAGGCCGCGGAGCTTCACGTTGTGCGCCTGCGACCCGGTGAAGTACATGAGCGCGGCGCCGTAGACGGAGGGTGGAACGACACGCAGGTCCATCTGGAGTCCGTCGACCACGCGAACGCTGGCCTTGGTCGTGCCGGCCGCGAGCACCTCGACCACCCGAGGCAGCTCCGTGAACGCCTTGATGAGCGGCTTCGGCGCAGAACTCAGGGCGAGTATGTCGATGTCGCCGATCGTCTCGCGCCAGCGTCTTATTGAGCCTGCGATCTCTATCTCATCGATGCCGGTCGCCTCTCGAAGCTCCGCAACGGTCGCGAGCGCCGCGGGCAGAACGGTCCCGAGAGTCAGGCGCCCGGAACGGGACTCGTAGACCCGGACACCCGCCTCGATGTTCTCGACCTTCTTCGGGCCCATGCCCGGGAGCTCGAGTATCTTCTTGCCGCGAAGCGTCCGCTTGAGGCTCTTCATGGACTTGACGTCGAGCTCGTGCCAGAGGCTGGCCTCCTCGTACCTGCGCATGCGACCGGTCTCGAGGTACTCCTCAATCCCGGCGACGGTCCCCTTGCCGACGCCCTTGATGTCGAGGATCTCGCCCGACTCGACGAGATCGGCGACGTCCGCAGAGAGATCCTCAATGATGCGCGCGACCCGCCGGTACGTGTTGACCCGGAAGAACTCCTCTCCGCGTATCTCGAGAATGTCCGCGAGCCGACCGAAGATGTCGGCTATCTCCTGGTTCTTCATTGGATCCCAGTCTATCCTTTGATGACGCCCAGGGGCTTCAGCCGCGCGACCTTGCGAGCGATCCCGGCGCGGTCCATCACGTCCACGACGTCAGATACGTTCTTGTAGGCCGAGGGCATCTCCTCGGCGAGCGTGCCCTTGCCGGTTGCCATGACGAAGACGCCCATCTCCGTCAGCTCGTCGGTGAGCTTGCGCCCCGCGGCCGCTTTCCGCGCCTTCGAGCGAGACATCACGCGTCCCGCTCCGTGGCACGCGCTCCCGAACGTCTCGGCCATCGCGGTGTCAGTGCCCACGCACACGTACGAGTGCGTCCCCATATCGCCAGGCACGAGCACCGGCTGACCGACGGCGCGGTACGCGCTCGGGACGTCGTCGTGCCCCGCCGGGAACGCGCGGGTCGCGCCTTTCCGATGGACGCACAGCGTCTTCATCTTCCCGTTGACCTCGTGACGCTCTAGCTTTGCGATGTTGTGGCAGACGTCGTAGACGAGCCTGAGCCCCAGCGACTGTTCGCTCCCGCCGAGCACGGACGCCACCGCCCGCTTGGCGAGCGCCATCATCACCTGCCTGTTGGCCCACGCGTAGTTCGCGGCGCAGGCCATCGCCGCCAGATAGCGCTTTCCCTCGGGAGATTCGACCGGAGCGCACGAGAGCTGCCGGTCGGGAAGCCGGATGTTGTATTTCCTGACGGCGTCCTGCATCACCTCGAGGTAATCGTCGCACACCTGGTAGCCCAAGCCCCTGGACCCCGAGTGGATCATCAGCGTGACGCCGTTCTTCCTGAGACCGAACGTCTCGGCCGCGCGCGCGTCGTAGACCTCGTCCACGACACCCAGTTCTATGAAGTGGTTCCCGGAGCCCAGGGTCCCGACCTGGTCCAGTCCGCGCTTGATGGCCCGTGGTCCGACGTGCGAAGGATCGGCGGCAGAGAGACGCCCACGCTCCTCCGTATGATCGAGGTCCGCGTCAGTTCCGAAGCCCTTCCTGACGGCCCACGAGGCGCCCTCGCTCAGGACCTCGTCGAGCTCGTTCTTCCCGAGCTTGCCTATGGCGCCGCGCGAGCCGACCCCGCACGGGACGTCCCGGAAAAGCGCCTTCGCTATGTCGGCCACCCGGCCCCGGATATCCTCGTGAGTGAGGCCGCTGGCGATGAGCCGGACACCGCAGTTGATGTCGTATCCGACGCCGCCGGGCGAAACGACGCCACCAGCGGAAGGGTCCGTGGCCGCGACGCCGCCGATGGGGAAACCGTAGCCCCAGTGGATATCCGGCATGGCGAGCGAGTAGCGGACTATTCCCTCGAGGTGCGCGACGTTCGCGACCTGGTCGAGACTCTTCTCGCCCCGAATGTGAGACATGAGCCGCTCGTCGGCGTACACACGGCCGGGCACGTGCATGCCGCCCGTTCTAGGCAGTTCCCAGACGCATTCGCTGACCTGTCGGATGTCGCGTGCGCTGTCGGACATCGTGCCCCTTCTGACTCAGCGAGCGCAGCCCCCTGCCATACCCCCGTGCTCAAACACGCGGCGCGGCGTTCGCCGCGCCTAAACTGCGCGCGGGGGTATGGCAGGGGCCACGCCTCAGATGTCGAAGATGACGCGAACGTACCACCCCGCGTCAAGCTGTTTGACGGCCATGTCGTGGTAGGTGACGGCCTTGATCTCGAGCTTGACAGCATGCCGGCCCGGGTCAAACGGCTCCCCCGCGACGTCCGCCTCGATCACGTCGCTCTCGAGTGTCCGAACATCGAACCGCGAGAGCAGCAGCCCCTCCGTGGCGAACACATACAGCAGCTCGGTCAGCCAGCGGACCATCATGTTCTCGAGGTCGGCATCGCGAGCCCGTACTCGAACGGTGCGGCACACGTCGCCGCCGACACCGTCGAGGTCGCACATGAGATCGAACATCGACGCGGCCGCCAGCTCGAACGCCGCCTTGAGATCTGGCGCCTCGAGTTCGAGGCCGACATCGGCCGTGTGCTCGATCTCCCTGTAGTCGGGACGCTCCGCCATCGTGTGTTCTCCTGCCGCGGCGCGGAGACCGTTACACTCGCGGCATCCGGCCCGCGCCTCTGCGGACCGGGCTCCGGCCTACCCGGCGCC
>JALGZG010000184.1 GCA_025782345.1 bacterium
TTCACCTCAACCGCCTTGTGACGGACGCCTCCCGCATCATCGTCCTCGGTTCGGTCGAACCGCACTACTTCGCGGGTTTCACGGGCGGCCGGAAGGCCTTCCTCCCCGGCGTCGCGGCGTTCGAGACGGTGCGACAGAACCACAGCCACGCGCTCGACCCCTCGTCGTGCTTCATGGCGCTCGACGGCAACCCGGTGCACGAGGACATGCTGGATGCCTTGGCACTTCTGGGGAACAGGCCCATCTTCTCCATCACGACGGTCATCGACAGCGAGCGCAGAGTTTGCGCGGCGAGCGCGGGCGACATCCACGGCGCCTTCCACGCCGCTGTCTCCTGGGCGCGACAGATGTTCTCGGTGGACGTCCCCGGCAAGTGCGACATCGTGGTGGCGGTGGCGAGAAGCCCCGTCGACTCCGATCTCTACCAGGCCCACAAGGCGATAGAGAGCGCCAGGCTCGCGATAGAGAGCGCCAGGCTCGCACTCGTTGCGGGCGGGATCCTCATTCTGGTCGCGGAGTGCGGTGAGGGTCTGGGCGACGACGCGTTCGTCGGGCAGTTGAGATCCGCCGGCTCACCCGAGGACGTCGCGCGGCTGATCGGAGAGCACTACGCCCTCGGGGACCACAAGGCCATCAAGCTGGCCGAGCTTGTGACGGAATCCGAGATATGGGCCGTGACGGGACTCCCCGGGGAGACGGTCGAGAGCATCTTCTTCCGCCCGTGCGAAGGCCTGCAGGGCGCGCTGAACGCGGCCCTCACGAAGAGAGGACCCGGGGCCCGGGTCCTCTTCCTGATGGACGCGGGCACAACCGTGCCGCGTCTCCCCTGATGGACGCCGGCACAACCGTGCCGCGTCTCCCCTGACGCCACCACACTCACTACGTCGGGAACACACCGAACACCTTGCTCGTGATGAAGTATACGAGCAGCGTCATGACCACGATCCCGATCAGGTGCAGCCTGAGGCCCGTCCGGAACATATCGGATATGTCGAGCTTGCCGGAGCCGTACACGATGGCGTTCGGCGGGGTCGAGACCGGCAACATGAACACGTTCGAGCACGCTACCGTCGCCGGGATCGCGAGCAGGTAGGGCGGCACGCCGATCGCGGCAGCGACGGCTATCAGGATCGGGATCATCATGTTGGCCACCGCGGTGTTCGACGCGATCTCGCTTAAGAACGACGCGATCACCGCGACGATCAGGATGAGTATGAGCGGGTGGAGCGCGCCGGACAGCGGGAGGGAGCCCGCGATCCATTGAGCCGTTCCGGACTCAAACAGCCCCTTGCCCAGCGCCAGTCCCCCACCGAACAGGTAGAGCGTTCCGAACGAGATGGACCTCGTGTCTGCCCAGACGAGCGGGAACTCCCATTTCCTGATGTTCGTGGGGACAATGAACAGGAGGAGCGCGCAGGATATCGCGATGAGCGAGTCATCGAACCGCGCCTGCAGTGTGGCCATGAACGGGAGCGGGATCGCGTCCCAGAACGGGCGCGTCAGCCAGAGGAACGCCACCATCACGAACGCGACGATCGTGTACTTCCCGCCCAGCGAGACCGGGCCGAGGGCCTTCCGTTCCTCTTCGAGCGCCTCCCCGCCGGTGATGACCTTGACCTTCGGTTTGTGACTCCACCAGAGGAACCACCACGTGAGCGGCAGCATGACGACGGCGAACGGCAACCCGACCTTGAGCCACTCGAAGAACGTAATCTCACGCCCGAGGAGCGACTGGGAGAAGCCGGCGAGCAGTACGTTGGGCGGAGTTCCGACCAGCGTCGCGACGCCACCGATGGTGGCCGCATAGGCTATCCCTAAGAGCAGGACCGTGCCGTAGCGCGACTCCGCCTTGAGCTGCGAGTTCGTAAGGATCGCCAGAGCGATCGGGAGCATCATGGCTGTCGTGGCCGTGTTCGAGAGGAAGGCGGACAGAAACGCGGTCAGCCCCATGAAGTAGAGGACGAGCATCTTCGAGTCGCCGCCGACGCGCCCGAGGATCGCGAGCGCGAGCCTGCGGTCGATACCCCACTTCATCATGGAGCGCGCGATGATGAACCCGCCGAGAAAGAGAAACACCAGCCGGTTGGCGTACTGCGAGAGCGCTTCCTGAAGCGGGAGAATGCCGAGCAGAGGCAGGAGAACGGCCGGTACGAGCGAGGTCGCGTAGATGGAAATGGCCTCGGTGCCCCACCACACGGCGCACAGCGCAAGCACGGCGAGCGTCCGCTTGATCTGGACGTCGACGGGAAGCGGCGCGACCATCAGCGCAACGAAGATGGCTATCCCGCCGACAAAGCCGATCTTCTTCTTGAGCGTCATGAACGCACTCACGCTTCTGCGCCCTCCGGGGGAAGCACACTCCGACCGCCGTCGCCGTTGTCGTTGAGCGCGTCCCTCGCGGCCCTCGTCACCTCGTCGTATACGTCCTTCAGCGGAATACCTCGCAGGAGCGCGATCTCTCTCACGCTCTCATACTCGGGCGCAGCGTTCGCTATCCGTCCATCGTGCCTGCTCACTTTGACCACAACGGGGCCGAATCGGGTGTCGATCTCGACGGTCTCTCTCTCGAGCTTCTGCCGGCGCAGCATGCCGATACGCACGCCGAGCGTGGTCGTCTCCTTGAACAGAGTGGCGACGAGAGCGTCCTCCTCGACCGGACGAGCGAGCACGCTCAGGAGCGTGCCGGGGCGGTTCTTCTTCATGAAGACCGGCGTGGTGTAAACGTCGAGTGCGCCCTGTGACAGGAGGAGCTCACAGACGTACCCGATGACTTCCGGGCTCATGTCGTCGATGTTGGTCTCGATGAGCACCACCTCGTCGGCCTCGTACGCACTGTCAGCCTGCCCGATGGTCACGCGGAGGAGGTTCGGGATGGGAAGGTCCCTGCTTCCGGC
>JALGZG010000193.1 GCA_025782345.1 bacterium
CGCGTAGCTGTCCTTGTTCGCGATGTCCTCGTCCGTCACCAGATGAACGTCCAGCAGGTTCTCCGTGCGGTAGCCGGTGCGCAGGTAGTTCAGCTCGCTCAGGCACCTGCCCCAGCCCTCCATCCAGTTGATGAGAGCCAGCCGTTGCTCGTCCGATCCTCGGACGTGGACGAGAAGATCAATGTCGCTCGCGGGCCCGGCGGTGGCGTTCTTCGTGCTGCCGAAGACGTATGCGGCGACCACGCCGAAGCGCTCCGGGTCCAGGTCGGCGGCAACCCGCTCGGCCATGTGAAGTCGCCACTGCCAGTACTGCACGCGCTCGGTCTCGCGCTGTTCGGTCACTATCGGGCGCTCCGCATTCTCGCTCCCGGGATCGGCGATGTGCGCCAGTGCCTCGTCAAGATCCGCGTTGAAAAGCACGCGCAGGATTCGTCCATCGGTAGCCGCGGGGACGTCGATGACGCGGACGGTGTCGGCCAGATGAGCGAACTCGGGTAGCATGGTGGGAAGCAGGTTGTGCGCGCCGCGCAGGAACCTCTCGTTGAACGCGATACCCTCATCATCGGGATAGAGCGGGAGATAGCGGATGCGCGATTCCACCAGGTCCTGGAAGAAGTGCGTGCCGAACGAGACGTCCGGAACGTAGTCGCCCTTTCGGCGAGCGATCTCGATCAGCACGGCCGTGTTAGAGATGTCGGCGTAGGTCACGCTGACGCCGAGCTTCGAGTCGCCCCGGCTTCCCCAGCGCCCCGGCCCCAGAAGTATGAAGCGCCTCCTTGGCAGCAGGCCATTGAGCCTGCCGACCGCCCGCGCGACGGTGAGCATGTCCTCGCGAGTGGGGAGATCCCCGTAGCTGTCGGGGTCGACGTAGACGACGTGCGTGATGTCGGGAACCCAGCCGTTCGACACGTGGCGATCGGCCGTGAAGACGACATCGGCCGCCGACACGTCTTTCGGGATCGGGGAGGGGGCGGAGTCGTCGGAACGACTCTGTGGACGGCACTGGAGCAGGTGGAACGTGGTTCCGTCGTGGGCGAACTCGACATCGACCGGCGTACCCAGCTGTTCCTCCAGGATCTCCAGCACGTTTCGCATCTGCTCGAGGAACGGCGTCGCGCCGGTAAGGCCGTCGAACGTCGCGACGAACTCGTCGGTGTCCTGGTTGACCAGCAGCCGCGACGGAGCCTTCTGCAGCATGTCACCCTTGAGCACGGAGAAGACATTACCGAACGCGGGGTAGTCGGCGCCGATCTCTCGCAGCAGCGCCGCAAGTTCCACGGACTCCAGTGTTCCGGACTTGAGGTTGATCACGTCGATCTGCTTGGGCGAGTAACGGACTGCGAGTAACGGACTATCTCGTCGATTGCGACGTTCGCTCGCAGCGTCGGTTGCCCCGGTACCAGGAGGATCGGGTAGTCGTCGGCCATGCGGTCGACGGCTCGGGTGCCGAGACCGGGGACCAGTCGTACCAGTCCGTCCTCGCGACGGATGCGCGGAGACCAGCGGAATTCACTGTTGCTGAAGGCGACACCCGCGAACGCCGGCAGGAAGTAGTCCCCAACCGTCGTGCCGACAACCTCCTGTATGAGTATGCCCATCTCCTCGTTGAACTCGAGCAGGCCGCGCTCGCGCCGGTACTCCAACGGGTCCGGCCCGAACGTCGACGCGTAGACCTCGGCGATCGCGTCCGCCAGCGCTTCCAGCCGCTCCGTCTTGCTGCCCAGATTCGCGACGAAGAGACTCTTGTACTTCCCTGAGAAGGCCGTACCCAGCCGGTCCTCGAGCAGACTCGAGCTTCGCACGACGAGGGGAATGTCCCCGAAGTCGTCCAGAGCCACGGACAGTCCGTTAAGCATGCGCGAGGGGAAGCTCGAGTTCTTGAAGAGGCGCACTATGTCCGGGTACTCCTGTCGGACCTCGTCTATGTTCTTGAACTTCTGCTCGATCACATCCTGCAGATCGTTGTGCCCGACGAAGTCGAGCAGGCCGTCCGATGGAAGGTACCAGGTCTTCGGCAGGCGTATCTCGCCGACGGGCCGGTCCGGTGTGGTCGAGCGCTGGAGTATCTTGTGCGCCAGGAGCATGCCGGCGCTCTTGCCACCGAGCCGGCCGTGGCTCCCGGCCGGGAGGATCATGCGCTCGGCCAGCTCCGCGAAGTCCTCGATCTCCACGTGTTCCTTGGCCACGCGGACGAAGTCGATCTGCTCAGTGAGCAGACGCTGAGTGAGCGAGACGCGCAGGGTCTTGAGTGTCGATGAACGCAGAACGGACTTGTCGGGGATGCCGTGCTCGAAGCGGCGCATGGCATCGACTATCTCAGGTAGCGGGGAGCGCGGGTTGTTGAGGACCCTCAGAAAGCTGCTGGCTTTGTCTTCCTGCATCCAGTTCTGCACCCTCGTGAGAATCTCGGTATCGCTGAGGTGACGGCTGGCCAGCTCGAACGGTCCGTCGCTCAGAAGGAACGCGTCGTCCTGTGCAAGCCTGCACGCGGGCACGTTCACCTCGCCTCCGGAACCCTCGGCAGGATCGACCCCGGACATCTTGGCCGCCACGTCGCGCGCCTCGGGGATTCCCACCTGGCACAGGTAGTTGAGCAGCTTGTGCGAGATACGAAGATACAGCCCTCGGTCCGACGCGCGCAGAAGATGCAGCGGGCTTCTCCACATCTCGGAGGCGTCCACCGTCGTCCCACCCTCGAGCGCTTCCCAGTCCTTCTGGAGGTCGAGGAGGCGCAGACGAAGAAGGAAGTGCCCGATGAGCTCTGCGATCGTGTTGACCAGCCGGATCTCTTCTTCCAGGAAGGGTCCCGCGTACTCCTCAGGGCGCTCCTCGAGATAGTAGATCTCGAGGGCTCCCACCGTGGAACCCTGAAGAGTGATTCCCGCTCTGAGCGTCCAGGGAGTGGGTTCGAACTCGGCCGATCTGAAAGTCCGGTCGCCGTGTGTCAGGACCACCTGGCAGATCTCGGGGTACTGTAAGCCCGACGGGATCACCTCGATGATCTTCTGAAGCGTGTCCTCCAACGAGCCACTGTCGGTCCTGAGTATCTCCTCGACGTGATAGAGGCAGTTCAATTCCTTGGCTCGTTCTTGCAGTGAGGAAACGAGTGCTTCGTGCGCTCCCGGTGAGTCACTAGGCATGACGGATCACTCCTCTTCCGGCCTTGCCGTCGACCCTGATGCTCAGAGGGCCCGGCAGGCGGACGTGCCGCACCAGCTCACTCTCGTTGACGGCCGGCAGCTCGTCCATCCAATCCCAGCGTATGGCGTGGCTGTCCGTATGGCGGACGGACAGGTAGAACACTCCGAAGCTTATCATGTTGTGGAAGAAGTGCGAGCCCTGGCTCAGGTCCGGTGTCATTTGCGGCAGAGTGGCCTCCACAAGGACGCCCACGCCGCTGATCTGTCCCCAATCAACGGGTACGCCCAGCCATGGGTCGGAGCTTCCCCACCGCCCGAATCCGATCAGGACGTAGGGACGTCCCTCTCCGACCAGCGCCCTGTTGATCTTCTCGAGCTCGGCGGCGATCGCCGGAGTGTGCTTCGCCTCAAAAGCATCCGGTCTCAGATAGACGATGTCAGCGATGTCCTCGCGGGTTCCGTTGCCAAGGACGTGGCTCGAAGCGACAACGGCCCGCGGGTCGCTCAGCTCTTCCTCGGTGACCGTGGTCTGCTCCCGGCTCACCATCATTGGCCGGGCCTGCAGGAATCCGAATCGCGGCTTGCTTCTGCCCAGGGGGTCCATCTCGACCGCGAACTCGAT
>JALGZG010000096.1 GCA_025782345.1 bacterium
TGGTACGCCCAGGAGGACTCGAACCCCCAACCTTCTGGTCCGTAGCCAGACGCTCTATCCAATTGAGCTATGGGCGCTTCTCGTATCTGGCGGAGAGGGAGGGATTCGAACCCTCGGTACAGTTACCCGTACAACTGCTTAGCAGGCAGCTCCCTTCAGCCGCTCGGGCACCTCTCCTCGTAATGTCGCAGCTGTCAAAGACCCAGAATGGCGGAGGGCGAGGGAATCGAACCCCCAAGGGCGCAAGCCCGGCGGTTTTCAAGACCGCTGCCTTACCAATTAGGTCTAGCCCTCCGACCTCCCTCGGGCAGTATAGCAACGCCTCTTTCGGCTGTCAAACCGAATCACCCCTCCCCACTCCCGCCTGAAGCGGCGGGCGGGAGGCGGCACGACCTCGTTACCTCGTCTAGTTCCAGCCGGAGTCAGAGCGGCGGGCCGGCCGATGCGCGGCGTGCGAGCGTCCGCGCTCCTCTGACTCCCACTCTCTGAGCAAGCGGCGAGAGCGGGCGAGCCGCACTGCTCCCCCGGCCAGCATGAGCAGCGCCAGCACCACGAACATCACGTTCCACCGCGACAGAAACACGCCCCAGCCGAAGCGGCCTTTGAACGACGCCAGCGCATCACGTTCGAAGACCTGGAGCGTGCGTCCGGAAAGCGCTTCCACGCCCTTTTCGAAGCTGCCGGCCTCCGCGATCGCGAAGAGAACCTCTGCCGGCGTGGCCGGGCCCGCCTCCTCCATCAGGAAGCGAACGGCGTAGAAACTCTCGGAATAGGCCAGCATGGCATCAGCAGCGCCTGCCGGGAACGCAACGGCGAGTTCGTCCAGTGGGATCAGACCGCCGGCGGCGCCCGCGCCCGCCAGAACCGACGAACGGGGCAACCGCCACTCCCCCGCCAGCGTCATCGCGATACCCTCGTGAAACCACCGCGGGACGTGCACGCCGGAAAGGACCCGCCCTGCCGCGATGTGGGCGATCTCGTGGACTACGACGTCCTCCATGTGGAGAGGATCAGGGGCCGTGACAGGATTCCTGAGCACGATGACGCCGCGGTCGGGAAACGCACAACCCGCGCCCCAGTCAGGTACACCCCCGTAGGTGAGGACCCGGAACTCATCTCCGGTGGAGGCCACGTAGATCGTCACCTGGCCCAGTTCGGCCAGACCCGCGCTGTGCGCCACGGAACCGCCCCGTGACGCTGCCACCTCCAGAATCCGTGCGGCCGGCCGCGCGTCCGCCACGCGATAGAAGACCGTGATGTCGCCGCGGCTCAGGCGCTCGCGCGCCGGAGCATCAGCGGCGGCCTGTGCCACCGCGACAGGAACAAGCGCGACAGCGGCGCAGAGCGCCGTGAATGCCCGCAGGCGCACGGTAGGTTATCCTCTCCGGTGATGGAGTGGTGAGATGGCTCGCAGGCGTTCGACAACGCCGGGGAGCACGTCAAGGACCCGGTCGACGTCGGCCTGCGTGGTAGAACGCCCCAGGCCGAACCTGACGGAACCCTGTGCGACGTTCGCCGGCACACCCATGGCTGACAGGACGTGCGACGGCTCTGCGGAGTCCGTTGTACAGGCCGAGCCCGTGGAAACGGCGATGCCCTCCATGTCCAGTGCCAGGACCACGCTCTCCCCCTCAACGTAGTGGAGGGAGACGTTCAGGGTGCCGGGCAGCCGCTCCGTCGGGTGTCCGTTGATCGACACCTCCGGTATGCTCTGGAGGATGCCGTTCTCAAGTCGTGCGGTCAGGCCGTTGAGACGAACGCTTTCCTCAGGTATTCCCCCCACGGCGAGTTCCAGTGCCCTGGCGAGCCCCACGATGCCGGGGACGTTCTCCGTGCCGGCGCGGACGCTCCACTCGTGACTCCCCCCGTGAGACAGCGGGTCGAAGGACACGCCCCTTCTCACGTAGAGGAAGCCGACTCCCTTCGGGCCATAGATCTTGTGCGAGGACATCGAAAGGAGGTCGACGCCGAGTTCACCCAGGTCCAGGGACAGCTTCCCGATCGCCTGAACCGCGTCCGTGTGCACGATGATGCCGCGTTTCCTCGCGATCGCCGCGATCTCCCTAACGGGCTGCACAGTTCCGACCTCGTTGTTGGCGAGCATGACAGAAACGAGAATCGTGTCTCCGCGGCACGCGCCTTCCACCTCCGCGGGCTCCACTCTTCCGGTCTCGTCGACTCCCACAAAAGTCACGTCGAGCCCGAACCTGTCTCTAAGATATGTGGCCGTGTGCAGGACGGCGTGGTGCTCAATGCCCGTCGTGACAATGTGACCGGGGCGCTCGAGATTGGCGAAGGCCACACCCTTGAGGGCCATGTTATCGGATTCCGTGCCCCCGCTCGTGAATACTATCTCCCTCGGCGAGCACCCCATCGACGCCGCCACCGTCTCCCTTGCACCCTCCACGGCGCGGCGGGTCCCCTGGGACAGCTCGTACGGACTTGACGGGTTCCCGTACCTTTCGCTGAAGTACGGCAGCATCGCCTCAACCACCCGAGGGTCCGTGGGCGTCGTCGCGTTATGGTCCATGTAGACGGCACTCACTGCACCCACCCCCTTCGCGTGCAATTCGCAGTGCGGCCGGCCCGAAGTGAGGCCGGCCGTCGTCACATACTGGTGGAGCCGGACTCGCTTGCCTTCTCGGGACGCGCCGTCCTGGATCGATCGCCTGCTGCTAGTCCTTGCTATCGGGATCGTCCCAGATACCCCGGAGCTTGGCCATCTGCGCGGCCTCGATCAGCAGATTCTGCCGCTCGATCTCGCGATTGGCGTGGCTCTTCCAGTTGGAGTCCATCCGCGCCTGCTCGAGCTGCCTGATGGCCTGGCCGTAGAGCACTACCGCCCCATCAAAGTCGCTGCCTTGCTCAGCCAGGTTCGTTCCCTTCTTCTCAAGAGCCTTGGCCCACGTGACATACGCGCTGCCGTTGCCCTGTGAAACCTGCAACATCCGCTGTGCCGTTCCTATCGCAGAATCAAACCTGCCCACGTCGTTGTAGGCGTCCGCGAGCGCTCCCAGGAAGTCCGGGTTGTTCGGCTGCGTCTCGACCAACGCTTCATACTGCGCCAGCGCCTTCGCGTACTCGCCCGTCGACCTGTACACACTCGCCAGGTTCGCCCGACTCCCGAAGTCGCCCGGCTCCTTCTCGAGCACCGTCAGGAAGAGCGTCTCAGCGTCGTCGAGTCTGCCGACCTTCATGTAGAGAAAGCCCAGGGTCTTCAGCGTGTAGGAACTGGCCCCCCCGTAGGCGCGGACCTTCTCGTAGGCAGCGATGGACTGATCGTAAAGGCCGCATCGGTAGTAAAGGTGCGCCAGCTGCTGCGCTGAGCGCGGGTCCGCCGGAGCTAGCTCGAAGGCTCTCCTGTACGCGTTCAGGGCCGCTAGGTCCATCGTCATCTTCTCGTACGCGTACCCAAGATTGAGGAAGATGTCGCCGTCGTCCGGCTTCAACTGGACAGCGGCGACGTACTCGTTCACCGATTCCTGGTAGTTGCCCATGACCGAGTGCGCGTACGCCAGTGACGTACGCGTGTAAGCGTCGTCAGGGGCCAGGTTGCGCGCCGCCTCGTACATCTCAAGCGACTTGTCGAACTCCTGCGTCTCGACGAGGTAGATCCTGCCAAGACCCAGGTAGGGCTCGACGTACTCCGGGTCAAGATCGATCGCCTTCTCGTAGTTCTCGATGGCCTTCCCGATCTCACGGACCCTGTAGAACTCGGAGGCGTTCTGTGCTGCCTTCTCGGCCGGCGTCAGCACCACGGCCGGTGCTGCCTCCTCCGAGCCCCGAATGGTCATCAGGGTCTGCCCCTCTTCCTCGGGCATCGAGCCGACGCAACCCGACAGTGCCGCCACGGCGGCAGCGATCAGGAGCGATACCCGAACAAGTGGCGAATTAAGCTTCATAATGGGACCGCCTCTCTTCTTCCTGTCGCTGGGGAGCAGACACTACTTCTCCCCACGAAACTCGTTTATCATCTCAATGTTGTCCCGGCAGATCTGCGCTATGGCTCCTTCCGGATCCAGCTCGATCACCTTCTGCCACTCCCTGACGGCCTCATCGAAGATCTGCGCGTCCGCGAACGCGACCGCCAGATTGAAGTGCGCCTCCACGCTGTCCGGATCGATGGCAAGGGCCTGTCTGTACATCTCGATCGCCTCGTAGTACTTCCTGCTCGCGTAGTGGTTGGTCCCGAGATTGACGTACACCATGGCGTTCTCCGGATCGAACGTCAGGGCTTTCTCGAGCTGCTCTCTGGCCATCTTGAACTCCCGCATGTCGGTGTAGAGAGACCCGAGGTTGGTCCGCGCCCCCACGTGCGTCGAGTCCAGCTCAACTGCCGCCAGATAGCTCGCAAGGGCCTCGTTCTCCATCCCTAGCTCGTAGTAGAGGTTGCCCAGCTCAATGAGGACGTCGATGTCGCCGGGGCTCTTCTCGACGTCTCTCGCGAGCCTCTCGACAGCGGCTATGCGCTCGTCTACAGCATCTCCTCCGTCCTGCGCAAGGGCCACGGGCGCCGCCACAAGGACCAGGAGCACAAGCAGGATAATCGCGGCGATCCGCGGTGCAGTCAACACGCCATCCGTCCTTCCGTTTGGCCTAACTCACGGCGACCCTACTTCTCAGGAGCGACCTCTACCGGCACGCTCTCTACGGTCAGCTTGATGATCTTGTCCGGCTTCGCGACTGCGCCGCCCGAGCCCTCACCCTTCTGGAGCGAATCGATGATGTCCATGCCCTCGATGATCTTACCGAATGCAGTGTACTTGCCGTCGAGGTGCGATGCGCTCGCGAACATGATGAAGAACTGGCTTCCGCCGGAGTCGGGGTCCGAGGCTCGCGCCATCGAGAGCACACCTCTCACGTGTTCCAGCCCGGCGTCGAACTCCGCGGGGATCGTGTAGCCCGGACCACCCGTGCCCTTCTTCATCTCCACGTCACCCGTCTGTGCCATGAAGCCGTCTATCACGCGATGGAACTCGACTCCGTCGTAGCGACCGCTGTTCGCCAGGCTGACGAAGTTCACGACCGTGTTGGGCGCCTTGTCTTCCCAGAGTTCCATCTTGACCACGCCCTTGCTCGTCTCCATCGTGGCGATCTTGCGTCCCTCAGGGAGGTACGGCACTTCCTTGGTCTGCTTGCCGTTCTTGATGTAGGTCAGTGTCGCGGTCACCGGCTTCGCCTCCTCAGTCGCGGCCTTCGCCTCTACCTTCTTCATCTCGACCGGCGCCTTGCTGTCCGTTGCCGGCGCGGCCGTCCCCTCTCCTCCCGCCAGCGCGACCGAGGCCACCATGGCCAGAAAAATCGCACGCAGGACCACTTGGAACGCTCTGTTGTGACGCATCTGCTCCTCCTTTGGGCTTCGTATGGGAATGACGATACTGCACGTCTCCCGCATCAATCTAACCGAGTGGGATTCCAGGTGTCAAGCGGGTTTTCCCGGGCCCCGGCACGCATTCTGCTAGTCTCTTTGACCGTGTGCCTCCGATGGACTAGATTTGAGATCTGAGATCAAGAGGCGCGCCGGCCGGCGCCGCCTCACCCGCAATCGAGGGCGACGCCGCAAGGGCTGCGCCCTCTCTCCAGCTCCGGGACCAGCGGCGTCGTGTCCGACCGCATCTCCGGCCGTCGTCCGCCCCGGTGCGAACACAAGACGAGGACCAACCATGGTGGGGCTACAGGAGCTTGCGCGCAGGCTGCGCGAGGCGAAGAACCCCGAGGAGTTCATTGAGTTGATACGCTCGGGAGACGTCGATTTCATCGATCTCCGCTTCGTCGACCTGCCCGGCCGTTGGCACCACGTCACCATTCCCACCACGCGCCTCTCCCCCGCTCTCTTCACGAGCGGTACGGGGTTTGACGGCTCGAGCATCCCGGGATTCACCTCCGTCGAGAGCGGTGACATGGTGCTCCTTCCGATCCGATCCACGGCAACCGGTGAGGAGTACGGCGATAACCAGATCGTCGCCATGATAGCGACCGCCGCGGATGCCGACTCCAAGGAACCGTTCGCGCTCGACCCGAGGGTGATAGCGGGACGCGCTGAGGACGTGCTTCGACGGTCCGGGCACGCAAACGAGAGCCTCTGGAGCCCCGAACTGGAGTTCTACCTCTTCTCTAGCGTGTCGTTCAATGAGGCCCCGAACGGAGCGCATTACCGCGTGACTTCAGCCGAGGCCGGCTGGCCACAGCCCGGCTCCGACCAGCCGGACCTCGGGTACCACATCAGGCCGCGCTCCGGTTATCACGCGATCCCACCCTCCGACTCCCACTTCGAGATACGAAACGAGATCGCCGCACGCATGGAAGAGACGGGCATCCCCGTCAAATACCACCACCACGAGAACGGCGCTCCCGGTCAGCTCGAGATCGAGCTCCAGGGTGAACCGCTCGTCCAGGCGGCCGACCACGTGATGTGGAGCAAGTACATCGTGCGCAACACGGCACTCGACTGGGACCTCTCGGCCACGTTCATGCCGAAACCGCTCCCCTGGGAACCCGGCAGCGGGCTCCACTTCCACATCAAACTGATGCAGGACGGCAATCCCGTTTTCCAGGCCGACAACGGCTACGCCGGGCTCTCTGACAAAGCGCTCTTCTTCATCGGAGGCATTCTCCAGCACGGCCGCGCTCTCGCTGCCGTGACAAGTCCGAGCACCAACTCCTACCGTAGGCTGCGGCCCGGCTACGAAGCGCCGACCAACCTGTTCTTCTCGGCAGCCAACAGGAGTGCGGCCATCCGAATCCCGAAGTACGCGAACGAACCTCTGACCAAGACCATCGAGTACCGTTCTTCCGATGCGTCCGGGAACCCCTACCTGACCATGGCGGCCCTTCTCGCCGCCGGCCTGGACGGTATGGAGAATCGGATGGACCCGCGAGAGAACGGCTTCGGTCCGATCGACGTGAACATCCACGACCTGTCCGTAGCGGAGCGGGACAAGATAGTGCCCCTTCCCGTCACCCTCGAAGAAGCGCTGATCGCCCTGACGAGCGACAGCGCCTTCCTTTCGGACGCGGGCATCTTCCCGGAAGCGTTCGTGCCGGCCTGGATCGGCCTCAAGCGACGTGAGAGCGAGGAGATCGGGGCCCGCCCGCACCCGGCGGAGTACGGTCTCTACTTCGACTGCTGATGATGGAGACAGGACCCTGCAATGACAAGCGGCGCGCAGGCCAAAGGCCGGGGCGCCGCTCTCTTTTGCTGTGTCCGTAGTCCGCAGGGGCCGGCCGTACTGCGTCAGGGCCTCATGCGATTGAGCATCCTGGGGAACGGGATCGTCTCGCGGATATGAGCAAGCCCACAGATCCACGTGACGACGCGCTCTATCCCGAGCCCGAACCCCCCGTGCGGCACCGCTCCGTACCTCCTGGTATCAAGGTACCACTGGTAGTCGCCGATGGGCACGCCATCCTCGCGCATGCGCTCCTCCAGCTGTGCGGCGTCCATCATCCTCTGGCCGCCACCGACGATCTCGCCGTAGCCCTCGGGCGCCAGCATGTCGACCGAGAGTGTCACCCGGTCGTCGTCGGGATCGTTCTCCATGTAGAAGGGCTTCACCGCCCGCGGGTAGCGCGTGACCATCGCCGGCCTGTCAAACTGCCGGGAGAGCACCGTCTCGTCCTCCGCGCCGAAGTCACCGCCCCACTCGAAGCTGTGTCCGGCCTTGTTCAGGAGCTCCACGGCCTCCGAGTACGTGATCCGCGGGAACGGTGGTTTCACCCGCTCGAGCGCCTCGATGTCTCTCTCGAGGATACCAAGCTCCGAAGCTCTCTCCGAGAGAACCGTCCCGACCATCTCTGCAACAAGCTCCTCCTGAATATCCATAATGTCGTCGAGGTCCGCGAACGCGATCTCTGGCTCGATCTGCCAGAACTCGATCAGGTGTCTCCTCGTCTTGCTCTTCTCGGCCCGGAAGGCCGGACTCAGGCAGTAGACCTTCCCGAAGGCCATGGCGGTCGCCTCGTTGTAGAGCTGACCGCTCTGCGACAGGTACGCGCTCTCCTCGAAGTAGTTGGTCTCGAACAGGGTCGTCGTGCCCTCGCACGCCGTAGGCGTGAGGATCGGCGTGTCGAGCTGGAGGAACTGGCGCGAGGAACGGATCCAGAGATGGCGGTGGTCCATCAGGAAGGGCACACCGTGCTCCTTCCGCGTGATGGGGTACTCCAGAGTGGCGGCGGAAACAACCTGGGCTCCGACAAGAGAGACCTCGAACCCTCCCGGCGCACGGGCGTCAACCGCGACGTGCCCGGTCACTCTGAGCGACGACTCCATGGGTAGTGCCGCCAACTCCTCGAAGATCTCATCGTCCACGTCCCCCCTGCCCACAACACACTGTATGAAGCCGGTCCCGTCCCGCACCTGCAGGAACAGGATCTTCCCGCTCGACCTTCTTCCCGCGAGCCACCCCTCGAGCGTCACTTCCTGCCCGTCGTAGTCCCCGATGTCACCGATGTAGTAGCGCTGTCTCATTACTCTCCCCGCGTTGAAGCTGTCCCCAAAGAGCACAAGAAAGCGCCCGCGGACCCCGCTCCGGCACGACACGCCCGAGATGGTCCCGCAGGCGCGGTCCTAGTCGTTGTCCTCCGACGCCAACCGTTCGATGGCCTCGTCCGGTCCGTCAACCACAAGAACGTCGCCCTCTTCGATCACCTCTTCCGGGTCGGGCAGCATGGTTGCCGCACCCCCCTGGCCGTCCGCGGCGCTCTTGATGACCGCCACGACATTCAGCCCGTAGCGCTGCCTGAACTTGAGCGAAGCCAGCGTCTTCCCGAGCATCTCGGGCGCCGCTTCTATCTTCGCCAGACTCATGCCCGGAGTCAGCTCGATCATCTCAACCAGACTGGGGCTCATCAGCCGGGTCGTCAGTCTTCTCGCGACCATCTCCTCCACGAGCACTACCTCGTCGGCGTTGACCAGCCGCAGTATCCGCGCCTCCTCCGCCGTCCCCGCGCGCGAGATGACGCGTTCGATTCCGAACTCCTTGAGGAGCGCCGTCGTCAGTACCGCGGCCTGGAAGTTCTGGCCTATGGCAACCAGCGCGGCGTCGACCTGGTCGATGCCCTGCTGCTTCAGCGCTTCCCGGTTGGTCGAGTCGAGCCGAACGGCCAGAGGCACTTCCTCCGCCATCAACTGAACCAGTTGCTGGTTCACATCGACCGCGATGACCTCCGCCCCCCGTCCGGCCAGCTCCCGCGCGACACTCCTGCCCAGAAGTCCCAGCCCGATCACTGCGTAGCGCTTCATTCGAACCTCCGACATCTGCTTCGATCGGCTCGCGAACCAGCTCCGATACGCGCCCCGTTACCCTGCCGCCCCGGTGGCTATCCGCTCTTTAGCACCTGGCTTCTCGGCCGCTACCCGATGATGACCCGCTCCTCCGCGTAATCGTAGAGCGGCTTGTCACGACGCTGGGCCAGCGCCAGCGCCAGCGTCAGCGGACCCACGCGGCCGGCGAGCATGATGAAGACGAGAGACAGCTTGCCCCCGACCGAGAGCGACGACGTGATCCCGGTAGAGAGTCCAACGGTTCCGAAGGCCGAGACTACCTCAAAGAGCACCTCGCTCAAAGTCAAATCCTCGACCACAAGGAGCACGAGCGTGCCTCCCACGACAACCAGTATCCCCATCGAAACGACGACGAGCGCCTCCCTGACCAGCCAGTCCGGCACCCGGCGTTTGAAGAACTCCACCCTGTCCGTCCCGCGGAACATCGACCGGATCGACGCCAGCACCAGACCTACGGTGACGGTCTTCACCCCTCCAGCCGTCCCGCCGGGGGAGCCGCCGATGAACATGAGCGACGCCAGGAGGAAGAGCGTGGGCAGAGCCAGTGACGCCGTTCGCACGGTATTGAATCCCGCCGTTCGCGTGGTGACCGAGCCGAAGTAGGATGCCAGGAGCTTCGTTCCAAACGACTTGTCTGCCAACGTGCCGTTCCACTCGAGAGCGAGAAAGGAAAACGTTCCCAGAACGAGCAATGCCAGGGTCATCGCCACCACCAGTCGCACGTGCAGGGGCCAGCGCCTCCCCGCACCCGCCCCCCGCCCCCTCAGAGGATACCTGTGCACGACTGCCATGAGGACGGGGAAACCGAGACCTCCCACGACGATGAGCGTCGTCATCACCAGGTTGACCGGGATGTTCGACACGTAGCGCTCGAAGCTGGTCGCGTGCAGAGAAAACCCGGCGTTGCAGAACGCGGACACAGAGTGGAAGACGGAAACTCTCACGGCCTGGGCCGTCGTCCCGAAGTCACACCTGGTCGCCAGGTAGAGGAGCACCGCGCCCGCGACCTCCATGAGGAACGTGATGCCGATAACGTATCTGAGGGTTCGTCCTATCCGTCCGATGGTCTCGAACGTCATCATGCCTCGCAGCACGAGACTCTCGCGAACGCCCAGTCCTCCCCTGAGGACAGTCGCGAAGAAGGTCACGAACGTGATGAGTCCCAGGCCCCCTATCTGGATGAGCGTCAGGATGATCGCGTGGCCGAACCTGGTGAAGTGGCTGCCCGTGTCGACGACGATGAGGCCCGTGACGCACACGGCGGACGTGGCGGTGAACAGCGAGTCTATCGGGGTCATGTGTCCCCCGACTGTCGCTCGGGGCGTCGCCAGCAGCAGGGCGCCGACCACGATAATGAGCAGAAACGATGCGATCACCGTTCGCGCCGGTGCGATCTTGGTCGACGCAACGCTCCTGTTGGCGCGCACGGCCTCACCCAGGATCAGGACCACGAGGTAGACCTGAAGCACGATTATGTAGCCCTTCGCCAGTGAGAAGACGCCCGGCGACGACATGAAGACCGGCAGGCCTCCGCGCCCCTGGAGAACAAACACGACGAGGAGCTGGGCAATTATGAGCACCACGATGCCCACTGCCGGCCAGCGCGCCTTGAGATATAGGCCCTTCCTGCGCGACATGGCGAACCGCACGACAGCGTCCAGCATGAAGACCCCGACGATAGCGAGATCCACCATGCTCAAGAGGCGCCGTTCCCGCTCGCTCAGGTAGAAGCCATACTGCGCAACAAGCGAGAAGGCGGCGACTCCCGCGACAACGAACATCACGCGGGACAGCCACTTGAGACTTCTGTCGCGGACGGTTTCAGGCACGTCTGGTCCTCCCGGAAGGCCTCTGTGAAGTCTGCCGAGAATAGGGAGCGTGCTTGACGGATGTCAATGGAAAAGCCCGTGAGCCCCATCATGAGAGCGCTAGGGGGTTCCCGCGCCCGGGTAGGAGAAGCCGAAGCGTGCCCTGTAGTAGCCCCGCGACCCGAAGTAGACGAAGGCAAGCAGCAGAAGCAGATACGGCGCTCGGATTGACGCAACGACGGCGAACGCGGCTACCATGAACTGGTTGGCCGCGATCCTGTGTGCCCTGTCCCGCGTCACGTTCGCCCGGATGAGAAGGGGAAGAGACAGCACCGGCCCGAAGAACCCGAGCGGATCGCGCAGCACCGCGCCCCCGAACGCCGCAGCAGCCACAAGGACAAGAGTCAGTGCGCCGGCGCCCGATGCCCCGAGAACCGCCGCGGTGGTCTTCAGTCCCTCAGCCCGGTCTCCCTCCACGTCCAGCACCGTCGTCGACGCGGTCACCCCCGCGACGGCCAGCGTGTACGTCAACCCGAGCGGGATGATCGCAGGGGTGAGCGGCGCGACGGAAGCCCATCCAGCCGCGGCAGAGGCGAAGCCGAACCCGAGACCGTTCCACACCATGTCCCACGGGCAATGCGATTTGGCTCTGACCGGCGGCGCCGAGTACGTAACGTTCAGGAAGAGCGACGCCGCCAGGACGATCCGGAAACCCGGGGACAGAGGAGCGGCCAGCGCCGCCGCCAGAACCCAGACGACGGCGAGCTCCACCCAGGCCGCGCGCACGGAGATGATGCCGCGCGGCAGGAAGAAGAGCTTCTCGTTGACCCGGTCGGTCTCGACATCGGAGATCTGGTTGAGGAGACACCCGCCGCCGAGAACGGCGGTCATGGCGCCGAATCCCAGCAGAACGTCTCTTGGTGGGAAGAACAACGATAACGAGCCGCCGCTCGCTCTCGCTGCGAGCACCGCGCCGGCAAAGAAGAAGACCCACATGCCGACTACGACCGTGGGTCTCAGGATGAAGATGAAGTCCAGAACACGAAGTACCGAGCGCTTGAGGCCCTCGGGACCAGCCATTCGCCCTCTCCCCCTCAAGAACCGGCGCCGCCGTGGCCGCCCGTGTGGCCGAACCCGCCCGAATCGCGCCCGGTGGAAACGAGAGCCTCGCCCTCCACCCACGAGACACTCGCTACGCGCGCAACCACCAGCTGAGCGACTCTGTCCCCTCGCGCGATCGTGAACGCCTCCCGCCCGAGATTGGCCAGGATCACGCCCACTTCACCCCGGTAGTCCGAGTCGATGGTCCCCGGGCTGTTGAGCACGAAGACCCCGTGCTTGAGGGCCATGCCGCTCCGCGAACGCACCTGGGCCTCGTACCCCGCAGGAACCGCTATGGCGAACCCCGTTGGGATGAGCTCGATACTTCCCGGAGCGATGGTGACAGACGCAGGGACCGCCGCGGGCAGGTCCAGCCCTGCCGCCCCGCTGCTCATGCGGCGAGGCAACGGCAGCCCCTCGGAACCCGGAAGCCGCACTATCTCGACGTCGATCCTGTCCATCGCCGCAAGCACCCCGATTCCGTCTTGTCAGTCACGCCCTGCCAGGGCGGCGGCTCCGACGGCGACCGGTCCCGGCCGCCGTCAGTCCGCCGTCCGTACGTCCGTCCGGGTCGGTCTAGCGCCTGCCGCCGCCGCGACCGCCGCGACCGCCCGACGACCTTCCGCCGGATCTCGCGCCGGAGCGAGAAGGAGGCCTGTCGCGCTTCGGCGGCTCCACGTAGCCTTCCGGCTTCGGCATGAGCGCCTTCCGCGAGAGTCTCACCTTGCCGTGGTCCTCGACGCCGATGACCTTGACCTTGACCATCTCCCCCATCTTCACCACGTCCTCAACCGAGTTCACCCGGTGGTACTCGAGTTCGGATATGTGGCAGAGGCCGTCGCGATTCGGGAGTATCTCGATGAAAGCACCAAAGTCCGTGATGCTCTTGACCGGCCCCTCGTACTCCTCGCCGACCTTGGGCTCCTTCATCATGAGCTCGATGGTCTCGCGCGCAGCCTGAACGCCGTCCGCAGAGTCACCGGAGATCTTGACGATGCCCTCGTCGTTGATGTCGATCTTGGTCTCGGTCTCTTCCTGCATCTTCCTGATGACCCTGCCGCCTGGACCGATGATCTCGCCGATCTTCTCGGGCGGGACCGTCACCATGACGATCCGTGGCGCGTAGTCGGACAGCTGCGGCCGCGGCGCGGCCAGCTCACCGTCCATGATGTCCAGGATGTGGATGCGGGCGGTGTGGGCCTTCCCGAGAGCCTCGCTGAGCAGTTCCGTCGGGATGGCGCCGATCTTCGAATCCAGCTGGAAGGCCGTGATACCCTCGCGCGTGCCGGCGACCTTGAAGTCCATGTCGCCGAGATGATCCTCGAGCCCGAGGATGTCCGTCAGCACCGCGTAGCGGTCGCCTTCCTTGATGAGTCCCATCGCGACGCCGGCAACGGCCGCCTTGATGGGCGCGCCCGCGTCCATCAGTGCCAGTGAGCCGGCACAGACCGTGGCCATGCTCGACGAGCCGTTGGACTCGAGGACATCGGACACGAGCCGGATGGTGTACGGGAAGGTCTCGTCCAGCGGGATGATGGGCATGAGCGCCCGCTCCGCCAGGTTGCCGTGCCCTATCTCTCTCCGGCCCGGACCCCTGATGGGCCTGACCTCGCCTACCGAGAACGAAGGGAAGTTGTAGTGGAGCATGAAGCTCCGCCAGGACTCGCCCTCGAGCGCGTCGATCTTCTGCTCGTCCCGAGTGGAACCCAGCGTCATCACCGCGAGCGCCTGCGTCTCACCTCGCGTGAAGACGGCGGACCCATGAGTCCGGGGCAGAACCGACGTCTCACACACGATTCCCCTCACCTCGTCTGTCGCGCGGCCGTCCACACGCATGCCGTCATCGAGGACCCTCCTGCGGATCTCGGCCTTCTCCAGATCATGGAGGACATCACCGATGGCCCCTCTCTGCTCCGGATACTGCTCGTCGAGAGCGGCACGGGCCTCTTCCTTGATCGCATCGAGGGCCTCGCCCCGGGGCAGCCTCTCCTGAATGTGGACCGCCTCGACCACACGTGCGCCGTAGTCGTTCCGGACCCGGTCTGCGAGCCCGTCCGGCAGCTCAGGTGCCGGGACCTCGATCTTCTTGATCTCCAGCTTCGACAGGAGCTCGTTCTGAAGAGCGATGACCTTCCTGATCTCGCCGTGACCAACCTCGAGCGCACGCTGCATCTCAGCGTCGGCTATCTCAAGCGCCGATCCCTCGACCATCACAACGGCCTCATCTGTGCCGGCGATGACGAGATTCAGGCGACTCCCCTCCAGCGCTTCGAACGTCGGGTTGACGACGTACTCGCCATCCACAAGCCCGATCCGCACCGCGGCGGTCGGCCCGTCGAACGGAGCCGTCGAGATGGACAGCGCCGCGCTGGCACCGATCAAGGCCAGGACGTCCGGATCATTCTCCCCGTCAGCAGACAGGACGTTCACGTAGAGCTGGATCTCGTTCCTCATGTGGGAGGGCAACAGCGGCCGGATCGGCCGGTCGATGAGCCTCGAGCTCAGGACCTCCTTCGTCTGAGGTCTCCCCTCACGCTTGAAGAACCCGCCCGGTATCTTGCCGGCCGCGTAGAACTTCTCCCTGTACTCACAGAAGAGAGGAAGGAAGTCCCGCGGGATTTCGTGTTTCGAGATGGTGGCCGTTGCCAGGATCACCGTGTCGCCGTACTGAACCAGCGTGGCGCCACCGGCCTGCCTTGCAAGCCTGCCAGTCTCGATGGACAGCGTTCTCCCTGCCCACTCTGTCTCTACCTTGTGCATCACTTACCTCCAAGCGCGCCTGAGTATCTAGAACAAGGCCCTCCCGTAAGCTCGCGGGAGGGCCAGCAAATGGGTGGCGCGCAGTCTGCAGGTACCGATTACCTGCGCAACCCCAATTCTTTGAGCACCAGCTTGTAGCTGTCGGACTTCTGGTTGTCCTTCTTGTGCTTTTCGAAGTGCTGCGAGAGAGTCTCGATCCTCTCCGTCAGAAGCGCGATCTGCACCTCGGCGGACCCCGTGTCACCAGAGTGGGTCTCGAAGCGCTGGACGATCTCTCTCTTCTTCTCCTTGCTCAACGACAATTTCTGCTTCCTCCATCTGTCGATGCTTCGGAAACCGACGATACTTCGGTCAACCTAGCACAAGACCCATGGGGTGTCAAACGGGAAAAGCCGCCCGGAGCACGCTACGTCACACACCCTCGCGACCCTCCGCCACCTCTCTGGCGCGCTCCAGATCATCCCTGATGCTCTGCTTGAGCTCGTTCAGGCTCCCGAACCGCGTGTCGCCTCTCAGGCGCCTGCGTACCCCAACGCGCAGTTCCTGCCCGTAGAGGTCTCCCTCAAGATCCAGCACGTGCACCTCGGCAACGCGCGCTCCCGCATCCAGAGTCGGCCTGGTGCCGACGTACATGACCCCCGGGCGCCCTCCGAGGCTCTCGACGGTCACGAAGTAGACCCCGTCGCCCGGAAGCAGCTTCTCGGCCGGAAGCAGCAGATTGGCGGTCGGGCTACCAAGCCCCCGGCCCACGCCGCTCCCCTCGACCACCGCCCCCCCCACCCAGTATGGACGGCCCAGCATGGAGGCCGCGTCCTGAACGTCCCCGCGCTTCACGCTCTCACGGATCCTCGTGCTCGATATCGGCAGGCCCTCGTGCTCGACCGGCGGAACGATATCGAGGCCGTAGCCCAGTTCCGCGCCCATCACCGACAGCGCGGACAGGTCGCACGCGCGCCCGCGGCCCATCTGGAAGTTATAACCCAGGACCAGATGCGATCCCCGGACGACACCGAGCCACGAAAGGAACGCCGCGGCGTCCTCCGAGGCGAGTTCGGGCGTAAAGTCGATTACCAGCGCCACATCGACACCCGTGCCGGCCAGTGCATCGAGCTTCTCGGCCAGCGGGCTCAGGAGCCGCGGCGCGCGCTCAGGATGGACGACGGACAGAGGGTGCGGATCGAACGTCACCGCCACTGACGTGCCGCCGCGCGCCCGGGCGCTGCCCACGAGTTCGGCGATGACCGCCTGGTGCCCCAGGTGCAGACCGTCGAAGTTCCCGAGAGTGAACGTCAGCTGGTCGGCCCTGTCGGCCGCAAGCTCCGTGGGTGTCCGTGCTACTCGCATCTTCGTGTACTGTTTCCTCTCGCTCTGCAGAACCGCTCCTGAGCGACTCAGACGGGCTCCACGAACACCCGGACCGGCTGGATCCGGATCGTGTCCGGGGCCGTCGCGGCGCCGCCGTTCCCCGGAGACGCCTCGACTTCCTTGCCTACGGCGACGAGTTCCGAGCCGTCCGCACTGAGCCGGACGAAGCTCCCAACATGGTTCCGGAGCCGCTCCAGGTCGATATCTATCACGCCGCCCGTCGAGAGCGCGTCCGCCTCTCTCTCGGTTACGCGGACATCGGGCATGAAGGACAGAGCATCGTACATCGAGTGCCCTACGTCCTCGGTGTCTGCGAAGCCTCGGGCCAGCTCGTCCAGGCTCGTAGCATCGTCCACGTGAAACGGCCCCACGGCGGTTCTCACAAGCTTACCCAGGTGAGCGCCGCAGCCGAGCCGCTCCCCGATGTCCGCGGCGACCGTGCGAACGTACGTCCCCCTTGAACACGTCATCTCGAACTCAACTTCAGGCATCTCGACGGAGAGGATCCTCAGTTCACTGATCGTGATGGGTCTCGGCGCCCGCTCCACGACTTCCCCGCGTCTCGCGAGAACGTAGAGCGGCGTCCCGTCGCGCTTGAGCGCGGAGACCATGGGCGGTATCTGCTCGGTCTCCCCCTCGAACGCCGCGAACGCTGCCTCTATCTGCGGCCGCGTGACACCGGAAACGTCAGCGGTCGACTCGACATTCCCTTCTGAATCCTGCGTGTGCGTGGTGACGCCGAGGACAACGCGGCCGCGGTAGCGCTTCTCGAGATCGACGAAGAACTGCGCCAGCCTCGTGGCCTTCCCCACGAGCACGACGAGCACTCCCGTGGCGGCGGGGTCAAGCGTGCCGGCATGTCCCACCTTCTGCACCCTCGTGATCCGACGGACGCGCGCCACGACGTCGTGCGACGTGAGTCCCCTGGGTTTGTCGATGACCAGGATGCGGTTCACGTGTCCTCTCCGGCCATGGTCTCGCCAACGGCCTCGAGCAGCCGCTCCCGGGCCGACTCCATCGGCCCGTCAAGCACGACCCCGGCCGCCGCTTTGTGTCCCCCGCCACCCAGACGGCGCGCAACGGCATTGACGTCGACCACGCCCTTGGACCGAAGACTCGCCCGGATGCGGCCGTCCTCCTCACGAAGGAGGAGCGCCACCTCGACCCCACGGACCAGTCGCCCGACGGAGGCGATTCCCTCTATGTCCTCGCCGGTCGAACCGGTGTCGCTCTTCATGCGCTCCGTCATCACGGAGACCGCCACCTTCCCATCTAACTCCGTCTCCGTTGTCGAGAGCACCAGCCCGAGCAACCTCAGGCGTCCCAGGGACTGCTCGCCGTAGACCGCGTTGGCGAGCCCGGCGGGATTCGCCCCGAGAACCACGAGTTCCGCGGCCGCGTGGAGCGTTCGGGCGTCAGTGTTCCCGAAGCGGAAACCACCCGTGTCCGTCATGGCCCCGGCGTAGAGCAGCGACGAGATGGTGGCCGAGAGCTCCCCCGTGTCGGCAAGCAGCTCGTAGATCATGAGTGCCACTGACGAGGCCGACGGGTCCACGAAGTTGACGTCGCCGTAGCCGGTGTTGTCAGGATGGTGGTCGATGTTGATCACGAGGGAGGCGCGTTCCAGCACTCCTTCAGCAAGCGCGGCTCTGGATACAACGGGGGTGTCCAGAACGAAGGCGGTGCAGCCGAGGAGGTCGGGTGGGGTTTCCAGGAGCACGCGGTCGGCCGACGGGAGAAAACCGAACGGATCCGGCACGCCGTCCGAGTTGACAACTTCCACGCGCTTGCCGCGCCCCTCGAGCCACAGCCTCAGCGCGAGGGCACTCCCGAGCGCATCGCCGTCAGGCCCCTTGTGAGATGTGACCAGAAAAGGACCGGGCCCCTCAAGCGCTTCCAGTATCTTCCCGCGACTCTCCGCCGTTGTCTTCGTCAGGCCGTTCACTCCCCTCCTCCGAGTCCTCTTCCTGTATCTCCTTGAGCACGTTTGAGATGCGGATGTAGTTCTTAGACGAGTCGTCGATGAGAAACGTGAGTTCCGGCGCAACCCGAAACCGCAACGAGTGCGCAAGTTCGCCCCTGACGAAGCGCCGCGCCTTGCGCAGCAGGCGGAGCGACTCATCCCGCTCCTCGTCGTCGCCGAGGAAGCTCACGAAGACCTTGGCGTAGCGAAGGTCCTCGCTGAGGTCCACGCGCGTCACGGTCACCATCCCTATCCGCGGGTCACAGAGCTTCCTGTCGAGGATGAAGCCCAGCTCTCTCCTGATGGCCTCGCCCGCCCTGAGCACTCTCTTGTGAGACAACGCAACTCCCTCCGGCCTCACGACCTCCCCGTCGCACCCTACCGGATCTCCATCGATTGATCGATGATCTCGGCCCTCGGATCAGCAGAGATGAAGTCCAGGACCTTGGACAGCACCTGATTGACGAAGCGGCCGTCGTTCGCGACGACCGCCACGCCTATCACAGCCTTCTGCCAGAGATTCTGATCTCCGAGGTCGGCCACAGACACGTTGAACCTCGACCTGATCCTGTCTGTCAGGCTCTTGACGACCCTCCTCCGCGACTTCAGCGAGTGACTCTCGCGAATCAGGAGCACAACCTCAAGAGTGCCAATCGTCACCGTCCGAAGCCTCTGCGTATCGGATCTACTGGGCCGTGGGATCGCCGAGCTTCCGGGCGATCTCCTCGATGTCGTAGACCTCTATCAGGTCACCCTGCTTCAGTTCGTCGAATCCAGCGATCCCGATGCCGCACTCAAAGCCCGTCTGAACCTCTCGCACGTCATCCTTGAAGCGCTTGAGCGAATCCGTTCTGCCCTCGTACACAACCATCTCTTCGCGGATCACACGGCACTTGACGTTTCGCCTGATCGTCCCGGACAGCACGTAGCAGCCCGCGATAACGCCGCGATTCGGCACCTTGAAGGTCTCTCGCACCTCCGCGGTCCCCGCCACGACCTCGCGGCGCTCCGGCTCCAACATGCCCTCCATCGCTGCCTTGATATCCTCGACGGCCTCGTAGATGACCCTGTAGAGCCGTATCTCAACCCGCTCACGCCTTGCCAGATCGCGCACATCGACAGGCGCGCCGATGTGGAACCCCACTATGATCGCGTCGGACGCCGCAGACAGGAGCACGTCGGTCTCCGTGACGGCGCCGACGGCCTTCCGGATGACCTCGACCTTGACCTCTGCCGTAGAGAGCTTCTCGAGAGCGTCCGCCAGCGCGCCGACCGACCCGTCGACGTCACCCTTGATGACGATCCGGAGCTCCTTGACCGCCCCCTCCAGGATCTGCTTGTGGAGATCCTCGAGCGTGATGCGATGCTGGAAGCGCGTCTGACGCTCCCATTGCTGCTGGCTGCGCTTTGCGCTTATCTCTTTCGCCAGACGCTCGTCGGAGACAACGGCCAACATGTCACCCGCCTGCGGCACGCCCTTGAGCCCGGAGATCTGCACGGGGATCGAGGGCCCCGCCTCCGTGACGTTCCCGCCCCGCTCGTTGTAGAGCGCCCGGACCTTCCCGTCCACCAGGCCGACGACGAACGGGTCGCCGACATGCAGCGTTCCACTCTGCACGAGGACGGTCGTGACGACACCGCGGCCTCGCTCCTTCTCTACCTCGACGACCACCCCTCTCGCCGGACTGGCGGACGCGGCCGTCAGTTCGAGCAACTCAGCCTGCGTCATGACCATGTCGAGAAGCTTATCAACACCGTCCCCCGTCTTGGCCGATGTCTCCACGGCAACCGTCTCGCCGCCCCACTCCTCCACGACCAGACCGTGGTTCGACAGTTCCGCTTTGACCTTGTCCGTGTTCGCGGTCGGAAGGTCCATCTTGTTGAGCGCAACGATCACGGGAACGCCG
>JALGZG010000365.1 GCA_025782345.1 bacterium
GACGCGCTCGAGATGATCACGGGGAACAGGCAGCACTACGCGTGGTATAAGGCCGGTGGCGTGCGCAGGGACGTGGCGGATGAGATCTGGCCGGAGATCCTCAAGATCATCGACGAGTTCGTCAAGAACACGGACATGCTCATTGGCGCCATTCTCGACGACCCGGTGATTCTCAGCCGGCTCAAAGGCGTCGGCATCCTCACGAAGGAAGACGCGATCCATTACGGTTGTCTCGGTCCGACGGCACGAGGCTCCGGCGTCGACATAGATGTCCGCAGGGACGATGACTACGGCGCCTACTCCGAGGTTGACTGGGACGTCATCGTCCAGCCGGACGGGGACTGCCTGGCCGTCTCCGTCGTCAGGCTCCTTGAGATGAAGGAAGCCTGCAAGATCATCAAGCAGTGCATCGAGAAACTGCCCGGCGGACCCATCGCGACGGAGATACGCGATATCCCGCGTGGCGAGGGCATCGGTCGCGTTGAGGCGCCGCGCGGCGAGGCCTTTCACTACATCCGCAGCAACGGCACGAACATGCCGGAGCGCCACAAGATGCGCGCGCCGACCTTCCTCAACATCCCGTCGTTCAGGCCGAGGGTCAAGGGTGAGACGATCTCGGACGCCGTGCTCATCTTCGCGGTCATCGACCCGTGCTACAGCTGCACCGAGAGGATGGCGGTTCTTGATCCATCCGGGAGGCCATTCATGACCGGGCAGGATCTGATCAAGCTAAGTCACGAGAAGACAGAGAAGCTCCGAAGGGAATCCTAGAGGTCCGGGGGGAAGTTGATGCCACAGATACTCGTTCCCATCGTAGTCCCAGCCATAGCCGGCGGCCTCTGTCTCCTGATTCCAAGGCGGGTCAAGGGCGTCAGGGAGATCCTCACTCTCGCGGGTCTGGTCTGGGCGTTTGTGGCCTCGCTGCAGCTGTTCGGCGCCTGGCCGCTCTCCTTCACCAGGGATTGGGTGGTGCTGGGGGACCTCACGGTTCAGTTCGACCTTATTCTCAACCACTTCAGCGCGTTCATTATCATATTCGTAACGCTGTTCGGACTCGCTGTGGCTCTGTATTCGATGTCCTGGCTCTCGAAGGACCACGACGGCAGGCGCTACTACGGCCTGCTCTCGTTGACCATCGCGGCCTCGACGGGTGCCGCGCTCTCGAACAGCCTGCTGCTCCTGCTTATCTTCTGGGAGGCGCTCACGGCGATCCTCTTCCTGTTCGCGAACCTGGGGAGAAACGAGAAGGCGGCGTCGGAGGGAGCGGCGAAGAGCTTCATCATGCTCGGGCTCTCGGATGCGGCGCTGTTCCTTGCCGTCGCGCTCATATGGGTTCGCTTCGGGACGCTGTCGATGAACGAGCTGTCGATCTTCGTCGGCGACGGCGCGACTATCTCCATCTACATTCTGATGATGATCGGTGCTATTACCAAGGCCGGGGCGATGCCGTTCCACACGTGGGTCCCGGCGCTCGGGCGTGGCGCGCCGACCCCCGTCATGGCGCTTCTCCCGGCCTCCATCGACAAGCTCCTCGGCATCTACCTGCTGGCCCGTCTGAGCCTCGACATCTTCAGCATCGGGCCGGGCATGCAGCTTCTGCTCATGACGATAGGCGCGGTGACGATAGTCGGCGCGGTCCTGATGGCGCTCGTCCAGCACGATCTCAAGGTGTTGTTGTCCTATCATGCGGTCAGCCAGGTCGGCTACATGGTGCTGGGTATCGGCACCGGTGTCCCCATAGGCATCGCCGGCGGCCTCTTCCATATGCTCAACAACGCCATCTACAAGACGTGCCTGTTCTTCGGCGCCGGGGCCATCGAGAAGCAGGCCGGAACGACAGAGATCTCCAAGCTCGGCGGACTTGCGAGGGCGATGCCACTGACGTTCATCGCCATGGCCGTCGCATCGCTCGCCATCTCCGGCGTGCCTCCCTTTAACGGGTTCGTTTCGAAGTGGATGGTCTACTCGGGGCTCGTCGAGCTCGGCTCGAGGGGAATGAACTCCTATTGGATCTTCCTGGTCGCGGCGATGTTCGGCAGCGCCCTGACGATGGCATCGTTCGTCAAAGTGCTCTACTCCGGGTTCCTCGGCCAGCGCCCAAGTGAATTCGCGCGGGTTCGGGAGGCGCCGTGGCCGATGACCGTGCCAATGCTGTTCCTGGCGGCGCTGTGCATCGTGTTCGGCGTGTGGGCGAAGTTCCCCATCGATACGTTCATCAATCCGATCGTTCCCGGCTCCGTTGCAACGGCCGCCTCGGGAGCACTCAACGCCTCCGTGGGGTTCTGGAATCCCAGCCTGGCTACGGGACTCATTATCCTGGGGATCCTGGTCGGGCTGGCCGTGTTCGCCGCAGGCAAGCTGACCACCCGGCGCGTCGGACACGTCTTCATCGGTGGGAACAAGCCCCCGGAGCCGCTCGACACCATGCACGTCGCCGGGACGGGCTTCTACAACACGATCAAGGAGACGAAGGGACTGAGGGGTGTCTTCGCGAACGCGGAGCAGAAGGTCTTTGACGTCTACGAGACGGGCGGGCGCTTCGGTAACGTGTTCGTTCAGGGCCTTCGGGCGGCGCACAACGGCGTGCTCTCGACCTATCTAACCTGGGCGGTCATCGGTCTCGGGGCGATTGTCTTCGCGCTCCTGAGCGCGCTCCTGAGGCAGCTCGTCGGCGGGCGCTAGAGTTCCATTTCAACTGATTCTATCTGGAGGTCTGGTTCAAGGACAAGCGGGAGACGAGTTAATGGAAAACATTGCTCCACAGCTCTACACGCTCCTCGTCTTCATGGTGATCGGTTCCATTGTTGCCGTGGAGACGAAGAACCTGCTGTCCGCCGTGATCTCGGTCAGTGCGGTCGGGTTCGCGCTGTCCGTCGCGTTTCTGTTCATGGGCGCGCCCGACATTGCGATTACACAGCTGGTGGTCGAGGTTCTCGTTCTCATCATCCTGATACGCGGAACGATCCTCCTCGATAACACGGCTGTCGAAACGCACCGGGACACGCTGGCGGTGGTTGCCTCGCTCATCTTCTTCGGGTTGCTCCTGGGTTTCGGGGCGATGATCTTCGGGAGCAAGGGCTTCCCGGAGTTCGGTGAGCCGTTGATGCGGGTGTCGAGAGTCTACGTTCAGACGGGGCTCCCGGCGACGCACGCCGCGAACATCGTCACGTCGGTGATCCTCGACTTCAGAGCCTACGACACGCTGGGTGAGGTGACGGTTCTCTTCACGTCCGTCATCGGAGCGCTCGCGCTTCTAAGGAAAGACGGCAAGGTAAGGGAAGAGGAGGTGGCGAGCGTATGAACGGCATGACGATTATCGTGAAGACGATTACCGACTTCGTGGCTGCCTTCATCGTGGTGTTCGGCGCGTACATCGTGCTGTACGGACATCTAACCCCCGGAGGTGGCTTCGCGGGTGGCGTCATCATTGCGTGTGCCTTCATCCTGCTGATGCTGGCGCACGGCCGCGACGTGGCGTTTGCGAGACTGCCTGAGAAAGCGGCCCACATCATGGATTCCTCGGGAGCGCTTGCGTTCCTCCTTATCGGATGGGTGGGAGTGACGGGCGGGTTCTTCTTTCTGAACGTGTTCGGCAGAGGAGATATGTTCAGACTCCTGAGCTCCGGGATGATACTTCCGCTGAACATCGCCATCGCCTTCAAGGTTGGTAGCTCGCTCTTCTTGGTGTTCGCCGCACTGGCGATGTTCCGGCGCCGGTCATTCAGAGCGATGATCGAGGAGGAGCTGTCATGACCGTCTATTTCATGTGTGCAGTTCTTCTCATGATGGGGCTCTACTGTCTGGTCGCGAAGAAGAACATCGTGAAGAAGATAATCGGTATTGTCATCATGGAGTACGCCGTGAACCTCTACCTCATCACCATCGGGTACAAGAAGGGCGGCGTTGCTCCAATCATCGAGAAGACCACCAGCCCGGAGCTCCTCGAGAGGTTCGTGGATCCGCTGCCGCAGGCGCTCGTTCTCACATCGATCGTCATCGGACTCGGTACTCTGGCGCTCATGGTCTCCTTGGTCATCCGTCTCTACGAGAAGCACGGAACCTTTGACATGTCACAGATCAGCAAGCTGAGGGGATAGCCAATGAACCCAGTACCTCTCTATGTTGCGATCCCGCTCGGAGCGGGGCGGTGATGGCGTGTCTCGCCATCGGGACGCCGGCGATGGTTCACCACATGGGAGGGTGGACGGCGCCCCTGGGGATAGCGCTCGTGAGTGACGGCCTGACCGTCCTCCTGTTGATTGCCGTCAACGTCATTGCGTTCCTCTGTATCATCTTCTCGTTGAAGTACATGAGGGTGTACACGGGGCTGACGAAGTACTATAGCCTCTTCATGCTGATGGTCGCTGGAATGAATGGTGTGGTGGTGTCGGGTGACCTCTTCAATCTCTTCGTGTTCCTGGAGGTCGCATCGATCGCATCGTACGCGCTCGTTGCGTTCGGCGTCGAGGCGGACGAGCTCGAGGCGGGGTTCAAGTACATGATCCTCGGCAGCGTGGCCTCTGTGATGATCCTCTTTGCGGTGGGGACGGTATACGCCGTCACCGGCACGCTCAACATGGCAGACGCTTCGAGGGAGATCGCGACGAGGTTCGGCGGGGCCGAGATGAACCCCGCGCTACTCCTTGCCGCTGCGTTCTTCCTGATGGGATTCGGTCTCAAGGCGGCGCTGGTTCCGTTCCACGCATGGCTACCCGATGCGCACCCATCGGCGCCCGCCCCGATCTCAGCAATGCTGTCGGGCGTCGTCATCAAGAGTCTGGGTGTCTACGCCATGTGCCGGGTGATGTTCCACGTGTTCGGGTTCGCCTCCGCGTCGCCGAGTTCCGTCATCATCGCGGATACGATGATCTGGTTGTCAGTGCTCTCGATCGTGGTTGGTGGACTGATGGCGATCGGCCAGTGGGACTTCAAGCGCCTCTTGGCCTATAGCTCTATCGGGCAGGTAGGCTATGTGATGTTGGGCATCGGCGTGGGCGCGCGCGTTCTCGCCACCGGGGGGACCAGATCGCTCGCGGCCCTCGCTATTCTAGGAGGGCTCTTCCATCTGATCAACCATGCGGCCTTCAAGTCACTGCTGTTCCTGTCGTCAGGGGCCATACAACAGGCCACCGGCACCCGCGATATGAAGATGCTGTCGGGTCTCGGAAAGCGCATGCCGATCACGGCCGCGACGACCAATCTCGCCGCGCTGTCCATCGCCGGGGTACCGCCGTTCAGCGGCTTCTGGAGCAAGCTCATCATTATCGTGGCCACCATCAGGGCCGGCCACACGGCCGTCGCCGTCGTCGCTATCGCGATGGCGTTCGTGACGCTCGCCTACTACGTGAAGGTCCAGAAGGAGATGATCTTCGGCCCGGTGCGGGGCCCGGCTGAATCGGCCAAAGAGGTCTCGCCGGTGATGTACGTGCCCATGATTATCCTTGCGATCGTCTGTGTCGGGTTCGGGCTGCTGTATCCGGTCCTGGGGAGTCGCATTCTGGAACCCGCGAGGGACGCGCTCCTGAACGGCGCCGAGTACGTCAAGCTGGTTCTCGGGTAGGGGGTTGGACATGCTCATCATCTTCGTCCTGTGGCTCCTCCTCACCTGGTCCTTTGATGTGCAGGGAGTGGTGGCCGGAGCCATCCTGGCGGTCCTGTTCGCGCTCGTGCTATCGAAGCTGCTGCCGCCGCACGTCGAACGCCTCTTCAGCCCGGTGCGGTGGTTCTGGGCGCTGATGCATATCATCTCACTGGCGTTCTGGGTAGTGCTGGCGAACTTCGACGTCATGTACCGGGTCCTTCATCCCAACCTCCCGATTCGACCTGGTATCGTCAAGGTGAAGACGACACTCAAGAGCGACGAGGCCAAGGCCTTCCTCGCCAACTCGATCACGCTGACGCCTGGCACGCTCACCATCGACATTATTGACGACTGGCTCTACGTCCACTGGATCAACGTGCACGAGAGCCTCGAGGACACCGAGGCGATAACGCGGGATATCGCGGGTCGATTCGAAGTAACCTTGAGGAGGGTTTTCGACTGATGCATACGTTTCTGCTGTTGCTCATCATTGGGACCTTCCTGTGTCTCTACAGGGTTGCAATGGGACCGACGCCGCCGGACAGGGCCGTCGGGATCGACACGATCGGTGTGATGGTGGTGGGCATCTGCGGGATATTCGGGATCATGACCGGTCAGGACTTCTATCTGAACGTCGCGATCGCATGGGCGCTTCTGGCCTTCCTCGGCACCCTGGCGCTCGCCAAGTACCTAGAGGGGAGGGGCTTCGATGAATAACGGGGTCGCGGTGTACGTTCTGATCTCCATAGGAGTAGCGTTCGACCTCGTCGGAGCGATCGGCCTTATCAGGCTGCCCGATGTCTACAACAGGCTGCAGGCGGCGACGAAGTGCGTGACTCTGGGAACGTGCCTGATTCTCTTAGGTGTGGTGGTGGCGAGCGGGTGGAGTGCCATGGGTATCAAGGCGCTGCTTGCGGCGGTCTTCGTCCTCTGGACGTCGCCGACGGGCAGCCACGCTCTGGCGCGCGGAGCGCACATAGCCGGAGTGCCGCTCTGGGCTGGATCGGTGGTCGACAAGTACAAGGAAGACACGGGGCGCTAGGCCCTGTCCGGGCGCGACCGGCCGTGCTCACCCGGCGCAGTGCCGATTCACGGTGCGCATCACACACGGGACTGAACGCCAGGAGAAGGAACGCGATGAGGAAACCAAAGCTGCGCGAGCTCAAGGAAGCGGTGACAGCGGTCATCAAGGGGCCGTACACGACCGCGTTTCCCTTCGGTCCGGCAAAGACCTTCGAGGCCTTCAGGGGACAGCCGGAGTTCCACGAGGAGGATTGTATCGGGTGCGGCGCGTGTGCGGAGGTGTGTCCGGCACGGACGATAGACGTGGTGGACGAGGGGGACACGCGCACACTGATCCATCACTACGACAACTGTATCTACTGCGGTCAGTGCGAGGCCTACTGCACGACCAAGAAGGGCATCACCTTATCCAGGAAATTCGACCTCGCGGTCTTCGACAGAAAGCAGGCCGTGACGAGTATCGAGAAGGAACTGGTGCGCTGTGAGCGCTGCGGTGACGTCATCACTACGCTGTTGCGAACCCCACTCTTCTCATCGCGCTTCACAGGGACCTGGGAGTGACGGCGGATCCCTCGCCACACGACGGCAAGCCTGTCGGCAGGGGGGATTCGTACCGCATGATGTGCCCCGCGTGCAGGCGCGAGGTCTACCTGACCGAGGATTGGTTGGGATAGGACGAGTCCGGTGGTTTGGGAAGCCTCTCACGGGAGGCGCGCCGGAGGACGTGCAAATCGACAGAACGGGCCCCTCGGGGCCCGTTCTCCATTTGCAGCGGCCACACCCAACGGCAGCGATCCTGGCCCGCGGGAGGCAAGGACAAGATTTCCCCTTGACAATATGACGCCGTGTTCTATAATGGGACCATGTATTCACTATGTGTAATCCGAATTCATCCGGGCAATAGAGCCGGGAAGGAGGGGCGATGGAAGAGAAGAGACTGTCTCGCCGGGAGAGAGAGAAGGAGCGGCAGCGCGGGGAGATGCTCACAGCGGCCCTGGAGTTATTCTCGAAGAGAGGATACCACGGCGTGTCGATGCACGAGATCGCGAAGAAGGCGGAGTTCGCGGTCGGTACGGTCTACAAGTTTTTCAAGGGGAAGGAACATCTCTACGAGACGTTGATGAACGAGATAGCGGTCAAGTACCACGCGGCACTCAAGGATGCGCTCTCGAAGGACGAGGACACCATCGCTCTTCTTGGAGAGTACGTGCGGGCGAAGGCCGAGATCTTTGCCGACAATGCTTCTGTCCTGCGCCTTTATATCGCAGGGGCACGCGGGGCGAACTTCAATATCCGGGCGGGGCTGGATAAGGAGATGGGACGCCTGTACGACGACGTGCTGGAGGTCCTGGCATTGGTTATAGAAAAGGGCGTGCGGAAGAAGGTGTTGAAGGCGCTCGATCCGCACTACATGGCGGTGGCACTGGACGGCCTCACGAATGCGTTTCTGTTCTGTTGGCTGAAAGATCCCGAGCGGCATCCATACCAGGCCAACCTCGCCATGATTACAGAGCTCTTCCTGAGGGGGAGCTTGGCAAGATAGGCGCCCCCCACACTTGAGGGGCAACCAGGAGAGGAACGAATGAACGTTCAAACCAGAGTCAAGGCAGGATGTGTCAGGCAGCTGGCCGGGGTACTCGCGAGCCGGAGGATCCTCAGGTGCGCGACCGTGAACGTTGCCGCAATGGCCGCGCACAGGAGGATCGTCCAGAGGGACGGGCACGATCGCCCCCGACAAGTGCAAGAGGACGTGCGGAGCTACTTCGTCGCGCTCCTCCGCGGCTTGAACCGAGCGGCCGACCGCGGGATCTTGTCCGCGCACGTGGCCAAGCGGATGGCGGACGTGTTCATCGGGAACGTGCTCTTAAGAAGCACGGAGGACGACGATGTAGTGAACTCGCTCGGCTTCGCTCCTCCGAAGTTCCTTCTTGTGAGCCCCACCGGCAGGTGCAACCTGCGGTGCAAGGGCTGCTACGCGGAGAGCGATCCGGGGAATCACGCGAGCCTGGACTTCGACACGTTTGACAGAATCCTCACCGAGAAACGGGAGCTGTGGGGTTCCCATTTCACGGTGATCTCGGGCGGAGAACCGTTCCTGTGGCGCGACGGGGAACGGGATCTTCTGGACATGGTTGCCAAACACGACAGCGACTTCTTTATGGTCTACACGAATGGGACACAGATAGACGATGACACTGCAAGGCGAATGGCAGAACTCGGCAACATCAGTCCGGCCATCTCTGTTGAGGGGTTCGAAGAAGAGACAGACGCGCGGCGGGGAAGAGGCACACACAGGAAGGTGCTGACCGCCTTCGAGAACCTCCGGAAACACGGCGTTCCGTTCGGCGTGTCGGCGACCCCCACGAAGGACAATTGGGAAGTCATAGCGAGCGACGAGTTTGTGGATTACTACTTTGATCGAGAGGGCGCGGTCTACTGCTGGCTCTTCCAGTACATGCCGATCGGGCGCGAGCAGTCACTCGACCTCATGGTGGAGCCGGAGAACCGTGTTGAGATGCTGCGTAGGATGCAGGGCTTCGTCAGGGAACGAGAGGTGTTTGTGGCGGATTTCTGGAACAGCGGGCCGACTTCCTCCGGGTGCATATGCGCCGGTCGGCGCGGCGGGTACTTCTACATCGACTGGAACGGCGACATCATGCCCTGCGGGTTCGTCCCCTACTCGACAGACAACATCCACCAGATCTACCGGGAGGGAGGTGACCTCAACACCGCGTTCGACTCCCCCCTGTTCAAGCGGATCCGGGAATGGCAGGACGATTACGGATTCACCCAGCCGGCTGAGGGAGTGAGCAATTGGCTCTGTCCCTGCGTGATTCGAGATCACTTCAGTTCGCTGAAAGACGCGGTCGTGCGCAGCAGCGCCCGACCCATCAACAAAGAGGCGGCCGAAGCAATGACCGACCCCGACTACTGTCGAGGCATGGTGGAGTACGGGAAGAGCATCAAGCGCATGATGGATCCGATCTGGGAGAGAGAATACGTGGACGGGCAGGGTTCCGGTGGGAGCGAGCAGCACGCGGGCGCGAGAGCGGTTCTGGAGCGGTTCGCACCGAGACTTCAGCGGAAGGGGAACAACGATGTTCGATCTCATTAGAAAGACGCTCTTGACGGGTGTGGGATTGGGTGTCATGACCAAGGAGAAGGTGGAGGAGCTGGCAGGAGAACTGTCGCGGAGAGCGCAGCTCACCCAGAAGGAGGGGAAGGACCTCGTAGAGGAGCTACTCAAAGAGTCAGATCGAGCTGCGGTGGCGCTTAGGGCGGGGGTTTCGGACGCCGTGCGGGCCACACTTGAGAAAATGGACGTGGCGACGAAGCGCGACATTGATGCTCTGGGAGAGAGGCTGACGCGAGTCGAGGAGCAAATGTCACCGGGCGACGACGGAGCGCAGGTGGAATGATCGGAATCACCAGGAAACGTCGACGCAGAAAGATCGGCCTTGCCCTGGGCAGCGGCTCAGCCCGGGGCTGGGCACACATCGGCGCAATCAATGCGTTGGTGGAAGCCGGCGTCGAGGTGGACTACGTCGCGGGTACGAGTATTGGAGCGCTGGTCGGGGCCGCCTACGCCAGCGGGAAAATACGTTCCCTAGAGACGTTCGTGCGCGAGCTTGACTGGAAGAAGGTCATATCGCATTTCGATGTAGTTCTCCCCAGGTCAGGACTGTTCGATGGCAGAAAAATCAGCGAGTCCATCCGTGAGCACGTGGAGCCCGGAGACATCGAGGATCTTGCGGTGCCCTTCTGTGCTGTGTCGACGGACCTTGCGATGGGCCGCGAGGTGCACATGCGACAAGGCGATGTCATCGAGGCTGTGAGGGCCAGCATATCTATTCCCGGCATGTTCACGCCGGTGAAGAGAGGAGAGATGCTGTTGGTCGACGGCGGTCTCATGAACCCCGTGCCCACAGGGGTTGTGCGAGGCATGGGAGCCGACTACGTGATTGCTGTCGATCTCAATCACGATATCGCGGGAATCAGGCGGGCTGCCGAAGAACCCTTGCAGCTCGTAACGGAGATCGTGCCGCCGGGCGCGGGGCCACGGACGGGTTCCGCGGGAAGGGGCGCGTCGCTGGCAACGATTCGCAAGAAGGTGATGTCGGCCGATGTGCCGGGGCTCGCACAGGCGAGGCAGTGGCTGGCCAGGGAATCGGTACCGAATATCTTCGAAGTGCTGATGTCCTCGATCAACGTCATGGAGGTGCAGATTACAGAGACACGGCTCGCAGCGGAGCCCGCCGACCTGCTCCTCCGGCCAAGACTGGGTCACCTTGGATTCATGGACTTCCACAGAGCAGACGAGACAATTGCAGAGGGATACCGGGCAGCGACGGACTCCCTCGAGGAATCGAAAGACGCAGACCGCCTCATCTGACCAGGCCTTTCCGGCAGCAAGTGCGGCATCCGGAGGGGCCGTTTCCCTTCCAGGCAGGTCCTCTGTCGAGCGTCGGTGAGCGCAAGACGTTCGGTGAACATACACGCCGGCTATCTACTGCGTCGGGGGACGCGCACATGAGCATCCGCATGATCGGGTCTGCGGGTCGGACCTATCGCCACATGAAGCGCTATCGCCAGATACTGTCGGTCTTCCTCAAGTACGGCTTCGGGAACCTGCTCGGGAACCTCCGGGTTGACGAGTACGCCGGCACCGCTTGGCGGACGATTCACCCCGGGCGAGCGAAAAGGCTGGAAGGACTGTCACGAGCGCAGAGAGTGAGAAGGGCGCTGGAGGAACTCGGTCCGAGCTTCATCAAGATGGGACAGATCCTTTCCACCAGGCCAGATTTGCTACCCGTTGATTTCGTTCAGGAGTTCGCGACACTCCAGGACGACGTCGCCGCGTTTCCCCTCTCCGACGTGAAGCGCATCATCGAAGAGGACCTGCAGGATCCGCTGGAGGGGATCTTTCCCTACTTCGAGGAACAGCCCTTGGCGGCAGCGTCGATAGGCCAGGTTCACGCCGCCCGGCTCCGTAGTGGCGAAGACGTAGTGGTGAAAGTCCAGCGCCCGGGGATACGAGGGACAATCGAAATCGACATGGAGATTATGTTGCACGTAGCGACGCTTGCGGAGCGGCATCTGGACGGCGGCTACATACATAAGCCTACCCGAATCGTGCGAGAGTTCGCCCGAACGCTTCAGAGAGAGCTCGACTATGACCTTGAGGCGGCTCACGCGGAGCGATTCGCTGCGCAGTTTGCCAAGGATGTCACCATACATGTTCCACGCGTCTATCGGAGCGTCACGACATCACGCGTGCTGACCATGGAGCGTGTGCGTGGCATCAAGGCGACCGAGACGGACCGGCTGGTGGACGAGGGCCTCGACGGGCGGGAGCTCGCGCGGCGGGGTTTCGATCAGATGCTCAGGCAGGCGTTCGTGTACGGCTTCTTCCACGGGGATCCCCATCCGGGCAACATCCGCATCCTTCCCGGCAACGTCATCTGCTATCTGGACTTCGGGATGATGGGCCGTGTCAACCGGGAGACCCGAGAGGGTTTTCTCGACCTGTTGGCAGGTGTTGCGCGCCGCGATGAGACGAAGGCCACGGTGTCCCTTTTGAGGCTTGCGGCGCCCGAGGTGGCACCGGACCACCACCTGCTCGAGCAGGACGTGGCTGAGATCATGGACAGGTTCTCTTACAGAGCGCTCAAGGAACTGGATCTTGGAAGCCTGCTGGTACAGCTGATGGAGGTAGTGGCCCGGCACCGATTGCGCGTCCCCCCAAACCTGTATCTGATGGGCAAAGCGCTCGCGTCGATCGAAGGGTTGGGCCGGGCGCTCGACCCGGACTTCGACGCGATGGAGCACGCCGTTCCGTTCATCCGGCGGATGCAGCTGGAGCGATTGGATCCAAGAACGATTGCGAAGGACGTCTTCGATTCGGGGACAGAACTGTTCCGGCTTCTCAGGGACATCCCTGCAGAAGTGCGGGAGATCCTGAAGCAGGCCAGGCAGGGCGAGGTGAAGGTGAAGTTCGAGCATCGCGGCCTCGAGCCCATGCTATCGACATATGACCGCATCAGCAACCGCGTGGCGTTTGCGATCGTGCTCGCATCGCTGGTCGTCGGCTCCGCGCTCATCGTTCTGTCAGGGGTGCCGCCCAGGTGGCACGAGATCCCACTGATCGGCTTGGCTGGCTTCATGGTTGCGGCCGTTATGGGATTCCTCCTGCTTGTGTCAATACTCAGGGGTGGGAAGATGTAGGAGATCCTCTGACAGGCCCTCAAGTGGGTCCGTTCTCTTGACATGGCTTCTGGCAAGCCTGCGATGTCTTTTCCAGTTGACATTATGTCCGTTTAACCGTACATTGGGATTGAGACACCTTTCCCATGGTACGAGGGCACGACCATGCGCAAGCGGCGCGAACTCGCGGACAGAAACAGCGTCAGGCTCAGGAACCACGTGAAGCAGCACAGGGCGCGGCTGGACCTGACACAGGAAGAACTCGCCGAGCGGGTCGGTGTTCGCAGGCAGACCATTCTCGCTGTGGAGAAGGGCCACTACGCACCGTCCGCTCTGCTCGCGCTTCTGCTGGCGAGGGAACTCGGCATGAGGGTCGACGAGCTGTTCGAGTTGGAATCCGGAGAGGAGAGTGGACCATGAGAAGTGAGATGGACCTCATGCGGATGGACGAGCGCCAGCGGTTCCACTGGCTTCGCGCAAACAGGGCCACTCTCATGGTCGTGGGCGTGGTCTGGCTCCTGATGATCGCCTTTGAGCTCAGCGAGCAGCGTACGCCGGGCTTCCTCCTTGTCATGGTGCCGATCTTTGCAGGCATCAGATTCGGGTTCTTCTACTACTACGCCAGGGATCGTGAGGTCAGATGGGTGGAGCGCGTGCTCTTCGTCGTCCTGTTCGGATTCGGGCACTGGGCGGCGACGGCGACCGCCTGGGTCGGCGAGTTCTCGACCAGCGGGCTGTTCGGTCTCTTCCCGGAGGAGCCCGCTCACTCGTTATGGGTGGCCGCCATCCGCATCCTGGAGTTCCCGCTCCTGACCCTCGTGCGCCACAGCGACCTGTCCGAGCAGTCGGTCTGGGCCAACATGCTCATGGTTCTCAACAGCGCTGTCTGGGCCGGCGGGGCCTATCTGCTCGTCTGGGCCGCGAGAAGACGGAAGGCGGCGGGGCCTGACCGGGGGATGTGACCCGATTGCGCCCAGCAGGGAGGCAACCTGGGGCTTGATAGCACACCACAAGCCCGCTGGCGGGCGAACTCGGGACTTGACGACATACCATACTTTGCGGTATAGTAAGACAACAGTCTGGCGGTGGCGCGTCACGGCGTCTGGAGGGCGCGGCCTCCCAGGGACAATCCTCACGCGTAGCACCACGGGCAATTTAGCTGAGGAGGTCATGATGAGACAGGTTGCGATCGTGCTCCTGTCCGTTTCGCTGTTGCTGTTCCCGGTGCTTGCTCAGGGTCAGAGAGTCGAGTACTTCACGATCCAGCTCGACGGCACCGGGGGGTTCATGCTCAACGGCGCCGACTACACCGGGGCAGTGTCCCTGCAGATGGCAGGAACCTGGACGCTGGACGTGGACGACTCGCTGTGGCCGGACGAGTCGGACAGCACCGCGCGCTTCAACTACATCTGGGATACCTTCTTCGCGGACAATTACGATCCCACCCCCGGGCAGCAGGCGTGGCGGGGGTACTTCGATGGCTCCACGCTGCCTTCTGTGCCCAAGCTGACGCTGGATGTCAGTACCCCTAATGGTGAGCTCGTGTCGAACGCCTCGTTCGTCGTTCTCGTGCGCGACTACTACGGTGACGGCGAGCTCTCGCAGATCGAGAAGCACCACGACTGCCAGGTCTCAATGACGATATCGGTGGAGACTCCGCTTTGCACCGGCTACTTCGAGGACTATTGCGGCACCGGGTCGCTGGGCGCCGGGGACTTCAACTTCGTCAACCCGCCGGACGTGGACGAGATCATGTTCATTGGGCAGGTCCAGGTGTGGTTCTGCGGTGCTCCCGTGGAGGACAGCACGTGGGGGGCGATTAAGACCCTCTTCCGTTAGGATCTCCGTCCGCCGCGCTCGGCTGCACGCTGACAGATACCAGAGTATTGCCGCCGCGGGTCCCCATGGTGGGGATCCGCGGTTTCGCGTACCACGCCCTCGCTGTGCCCGCACGTGAGTTGCGGCCGGGCCCGGGGGCGTTAACATGAACAGTGAGGAGCGCAACGAGGCCGAAGGGAATCAGGAGGCGAAAAGGAGGGAGGCTTGGCTCTGAAGGATCTGACACCCGAGGAAGAGGCGGTCATCGTTCAGAAGGGCACGGAGCGGCCCTTCTCCGGCGAGTACAACGACCACCACGAAGCCGGGGCCTACGTATGCAGAAGGTGCGGCACGCCGCTTTATGAATCCAATGACAAGTTCAAGGGCACGGAGCGGCCCTTCTCCGGCGAGTACAACGACCACCACGAAGCCGGGGCCTACGTATGCAGAAGGTGCGGCACGCCGCTTTATGAATCCAATGACAAGTTCCAACTCCATCTCGCTGAGATTCGTGGCCACGGGGGAGAACGTGGACGGGGCGCGGGACGCGGGTCCGGGCGCGAGGGCGACAGCCTACTTCGCCGGCGGCTGCTTCTGGGGAATGGAGCAGCTGCTGCAGGAGGTGGACGGCGTGACGGACGTGCGTTCAGGCTACATGGGCGGACACACGGAGAAGCCCACCTACCACGAAGTCTCGAGCGGTCGCACGGGACACGCGGAGACGGTGGAGGTCGTGTACGATCCGACGCGGGTGACGTTCGAGGAACTCGCGAGGCTCTTCTTCGAGATTCACGACCCGACGCAGGTCGACAGACAGGGCCCCGACCTGGGCTCGCAGTACCGCTCAGCGATTTTCTACGCGGGCGACGACCAGAAGCTCGCAGCCGAGAAACTCATCGGCATTCTCAAGGAGAAGGGCTACGACGTCGCGACAGAGGTGACCGAGGCCGGCCCCTTCTGGGAAGCCGAAGATCACCACCAGGACTACTACGCGAAATCGGGCGGTCGTCCGTACTGCCATACCCGCCAGAAGCGGTTCTAGCGCTGGATTCGAGCCGCCTCATTCCGCATCAGGACTTGACTTGATTGCTCTCAGGAGCAATCCTTGGCCTGCCCCAGGGGAGACAGGGGCCCGCTTCCGCAGAGGCCCGTCCTGAAGTACTGACGCGAGGTGCCCCATGACCAGCGAGATACGCAAGCTTCTGGAAGAGATGGTTGAACGGAGAGCATCCGATCTTCACCTCACTGCGGGTGTGCCGCCCCAGTTCAGGATCGACGGGGCCCTCGTCCCGTCCGATCGAGCGCCCCTGAATCCCCTGGAGAGCCGCGAACTCTCGTACGCGATGATCGACGAGAAGAGGATAGCCAGGCTGGAGGCGGAGAAGGGCCTCGACACCGCGATCAGCGTCGAGGGGTTGGGGCGATTCCGGCTCAACATCTACTATCAGCGCGGAAGCGTGGCCGCCGCCGTCCGGCACCTCCCGTGGGAGATCCCCTCCTTGGAAGACCTCGGGGTTCCCCTCATCATAAAGGACTTCTGCGAGAAGCTGAACGGCCTCGTGCTCATCAGTGGCCCCACGGGCTCCGGCAAGTCGACCACGATGGCTTCGATGATCTCCTACATCAATGATCACAAGAACGTGCACGTTGTCTCGATCGAAGATCCGATAGAGTACCTGCACCGTCACAGATTCTCCATCGTGAACCAGCGCGAGGTCGGTCGCGATGCTCCATCGTTCGCGTCGGCGGTCCGGCAGGTTCTGCGACAGGATCCGGACGTCATCTGCATCGGCGAGATCCGAGACCTGGAGACGGTGCGCACTGCGCTGACGATGGCGGAGACCGGCCACCTCGTGATGACGACGGTGCACACGAGCGAGGCCCCCCAGGCGATCAGCCGAATCGTTGACATCTTCCCGCCGCACGAGCAGCAGGGCGTGAGGACCCAGATATCGCTGTCACTTCAAGCTGTTCTTGTGCAGCAATTGCTTCCTGACGCGAAGGGGGTAGGCCGGGTGCTCGCCACCGAACTTATGGTCGCCAACGCGGCCGTCAGGAACCTCATCCGCGAGAACAGCCTCCAGCAGCTTCGGTCCGCGATCGAGACGGGCGCGGGAGATGGTATGCACAGCATGAACGCCGCGCTGCTCAAACTGGTGTCAGAAGGACGCGTCACGACAGAGATGGCCGTGAGAGCCTCGAACGACATCAAGGGGATAATGCGCGAGCTGGAGAATCAACCGAGGGGACGTCGCGGGCGCAGGTAGCGGCGCACTGCCCGGGGGCGCGCTAGCGTGGCAGACTCGCGCCGAACACCGGGCGGAGCACACGTTCCTCCAGAAGCTGACCGAATGCACCATCATCATGACCGAACGCCACGTGTACGCCGCGGCCGGGAGCCGCGGCGTGCGCTTGTGCGGGTGCGCGCACGGTGCGGCCCCTGTCCGGCCCGTTCGTGACGACGCCGACCGACAGGTCGCGCGTCTCGAGAATACCCGGCACGAGCGCTGCAGCGACGGCGAGGGGGTCGTGCATGTAGCCACCATCCAGTCCGGATTCGTCGAACTGGAAGTCCATGTAATGGTCGAGTGCGCGGTGGAGGATCGCGGCCACGTCCCTGCATGGACGATCCGTGGGGAGGCCGCGCGCTCGCTCGTGCGCGGTGAGGGCGCTCCTCGTGAGCACCGCGCCCGTGGTCGCATCCAGCGGGACGAGCGTGATGTCGAGCCCGGAACCAAGGACCAGGGCGGCGGCCTCCGGGTCGACGTAGATGTTGAACTCAGCCACGTTGCCGGTGTTCCCCGGCACATCGAAAGCGCCTCCCATAACAACGATCCTGGCGTAGGCCGCAACGGCATCGGGATTCGTCCGGAGGGCCAGAGCTATGTTGGTCAGGGGTCCCGTCGTGACGAGAGTGACCTCGCCGGGGTGCTCCGCCGGGAGCCGGGTGAGAAGCTCAAAAGCCGGCTCGTCGATCGCGTTCGTGGCGGGCGTGGGGAGTGACCCTGCGTGTCCTCCCAGACCGTCGGTGCCGTGGACCTCCTGTGCCGTCAGGAGGTTCTTCACGAGGGGCCGGTCAGAACCGGCGGCCACGACGGCGTCGCCGCCCAGGAGCTCATTGAGAAGCAGGCAGTTGCGCGTGCAGAGCTCGACGGGTGCGTTGCCCGCCACGGACGTGATGGCCAGGAGTTCCACCTCCGGTGAACCCGCGGCCAGCGCTATCGCAACGGCGTCGTCGATGCCCGTGTCCGTATCCATGACCATCTTCATCGCAGAAACTCCCGCCACGACATCGCGGGCACAAATCCCAGAAGGTTCTCCAGCCGGTTTGAAGACACGAGGCTCCCGAATTCCGGCAGGTCGTGGCGCACGGGAACGTCGGGGAAGTAGTCCTCGATCAGCTGCGCCGTGGGCACGACGGTTCCGTTGTCCGGCGCGGCGACATAGGCCGCATGGAAGCCCGGCCCGATCTCGAGCGTCACCGCCCGCTCGACCGCCCGGGCCAGATCGTCCCCGTGTACGTAGGCCCACAAGCCCTCTGACCACTCCGCCGGCGCACGCGTCAAGCGGCGCAGTTTCTCATACTCTTCGGGCACCCAGACCCATGGCGGGCGGAGGCTGACGACCGTGGTCGTCCTTCCTGCCTGTCTCGCGAGCACCGTTTCTGCCATGAGCTTACTGCGGCCGTAGACCTCTGTCGGCGCGAGGGGGTGGGCCTCGTCCACGGGCAGATAGCTTGGTCTCACTCGGCCTTCCGAGAACACGAACCCGAGGACCGAGTCGCTCGATATGAACACGAAGCGTCGCGCTCCCGCCTCGTTGGCCGCAAGCGCAACGTTCCTTGTGCCCTCTACGTTGACGTTCAGGATGTCGTCCTGGGAACCGAACGTCGGCCCCGGTATCGCTGCCGCGTGGACGACGGCCTGAGCGCCGTCAATGGCACGGCTCAAGGCGGTGAGGTCGAGGATGTCCGCGTGTGCGTACTGGACAGAAGGTGCCGGCTCGCCGGGTGACTGCCCGGCCCCGGTGGGGCCGGAGACGTCGACATTGACTACGTCGTGGCGCTTTCCGAGGCGACGGACGATGGCGCGGCCCACAAGTCCGCTTCCGCCGGTGACGGCGATTTTCATCCGCTGAGACCCTTGGTTACTTCGACGGCCGTCTTCCCGAACACGGCTATCTGCAGGATGACGTAGATGGCGCCGCCAACTGCGCCGCCCACATTGAAAGAAACGTGCGCGGCGATGGCCGGCAGGATGCTCCCCGTCCGCTCACGCTGGTAGGCGGCGACTAACCCTAAGAAGAAGGTGAACACCACTACGATGTACGTGGTCAAGAACGACGTGCCCGTCGCCAGCAGGATGATGTGCATGACGGCGAAGAAGGCGGCACTCATAATGACCGGGAGGCTTATCCGCAGGTGGAACACCGAAAACCCACGATCCATCAGTGGCTCCAGATAGCTCTGCACGTAGCCCCGAACCAGAATCTCCTCCGCGACGCTGGCGAGAATCCACACCAGTAAGATGATCTGGACGAAGCTCAGCCCCTTGAGTGGACTCATTCCCCCCGCACGAGAGGCGAGGGTCACGCTGGACGCGATGGCACCCAGGATGACGCCCCACGTGATCCCTGCGCTGTATCCCCCCCCGACCTTCGGCCGTGTGAATCCGAACCTCGACGGGTCGCCCGTGGACGACGCAAGTACGAGGATCAGCGAGACGGCGAGCATGACGGCGTAGTTGACGAACACGCTCATCCACTCGGGTGATCCCTCGACGGCGAGGTACCGCACGGTCCTCGAACTGCCCCAGGCTGCGAAGAGGACCACGATACCCAGGAAGATCGCGCTGATGACAAGCGATGTGGCGTCACTGGTTCTCTTGTCGACCCGGCCCATCGCCTACCTCCGGTTCTCGCGGCCCGGTGGTTCGGGCGGCGCTTACTCGCCGACGAACTGCACGATGACCTCACGACTTCGGGGGCGGTCGTCGAAATCTACAAGTACGACCTGCTGCCAGGTTCCGAGACACAGCTCCCCGCCGATGAACGGAACGGACAGGCTCGGGCCCAGCAGGGCCGAGCGGATGTGGCTGTGGCCGTTGTGATCCCCCCATCGGAGGTGATGTCGCCAGTCGCGCCCCTTTGGAGCGATCGCCTCCAGAACTTCCTGCAGATCGGCCACGGCACCGGGTTCGAACTCGATGGTCGTTATGCCGGCCGTCGATCCTCCCACGAACAGCGTGGCGACACCGTCGGTGAGGCCGCTCTTTCTCAGGCCGTCCGCCAGCCGGGTTCTGGATGAAATGGTATCGGTGAAGATTGCCACCGGTGCCTCCGGCGTCTACTTGTCGAGATCGCAGTAGCGGTCGACCTGCTTGCCTAGTATCGCGAGGCTTCCGTCCCAGAAGTCCCTGGACCGGATGTCGATCCCGAATCTCGCCGCGAGGTCCGCCGCCTTGCCCTCACCCGTACTGCGCAGAAGCTCCTTGTAGCGCGGGATGAACGCAGACCCTTCCTTGAGATAGATGGCGTAGACCCCCAGCCCGAACAGCAGCCCGAACGCGTAGGGGAAATTGTAGAAGTCGTAGCCCCTGAAGTAGTAATGAGGCTTCAGGAGCCACATGTAGGGGTGAAGGTGATCCAAGTCCACGCCGTCCGCATAGGTCTTCCTCTGAGCGTCGAGCATGAGCTCGCAGAACTCGTCGGCGGACAGTTCGGCTGACTCTCTTCGATTTATGATCTCCGACTCGAATACGAACCTTGAGTAGATATCGACGATGACCCCAGACGCATCCGTGAGCTGATTGTCGAGGATGCCGACCTGAGCCTCATCCGGAGCCTTGTCCAGCGCCGC
>JALGZG010000236.1 GCA_025782345.1 bacterium
CCGAGAGCGTGGAGGTCGATAGGACTGCTCCGCTCCTTCTTGGCGACTATGGCGCCGAAGACATCGGTGAGCTGGCTGCCGGTCGGGAGGCTGCCCGAGATGATCGCACCCGTCGGGGCGAGGAGACTGGGAGCCTCGAAGAGGTAATCGTAGATCAGCAAGCTGTCAGGTTCGTCGATGCCGGACACCTCGAGGGAGACCAGCTCCGCGCCCGGGCAGCTCACTGCCAATCCCGTCAGCACCTCGTCCTCGATGTCCTGTTGGGACACCGACATCAGATGCGTACGCATCGAACTTGTCGCGTTGATCGACGAGTACGATGATCTTCTCGACACGCTCGCATCGCCGTTTGAGGACAACACGACCTGTGAGTCCATCCGACGCGGGTGCTCGCACAGGCCCGGCGTGGGAATCACGGACAGGTCCATCTCGCCGCTCCTGGCGACCAGTGCCGGCACGCCGGCCAGAGCTCTCGAGATCTGGTCGGGGTCAGGGAAGCGCACGGTCGGGTCGTACCACCGCGAGGTGCCGTCAGGGAGAAGGCGATGGACGACCACGTGCGAGAAACGAGGCGATGGCAAGTAGGCAATGCCGGCGTCCGATTTCGGAGTCACGAGCGCGAGGTCGCAGTCCGAGATACCGGCCGCTTCAAGCAACGCGATCATGAGTATGCACTTGTCCTTGCAATCGCCCAGCCGATCCGTCAACACCTCCTCCGCTTCCCGGGGGACATGAGCGCTCTGGAAGAACGGAATGAACTGATACGTTATGTCGTCGGCGACGAACCTGAGGACGCTTCGTATCTTGTCTTCGTCGCTCTCCGCTCCCTCGACCAGCTCCGCAGCTTTCTGCCGCACCTTCCTGGTCAGCTCCGCCTGTCCATCAGCGAGGTCGGCGTACCACTCGGCAACCGTCTCCCAGCTCTCGATCGTCGTCACGTCGATCCAGGGCACGTAGGAACGGGCCGGGACTGCCCCGGGCTCCCAGTCGATCTTCGGAGGGTTCCTGAAGCGCCACTCCTGCAGTTCGAACCCATCCTTCAGCCTCTCGGTCCTGTAGTCGATGGACTCGCCGAAGTCGTCCTCGTTGTGCATCCTGAAGGGGATGTCGCTGTCCAGCGGCGCGATGAGAACGTACTTCGATTCAAGACAGGGATTGCTGAAGGAGAAGAGGTGCGAGTCCCAGAAGTTGCCGGAAAGTGCCCCCGTCACATGAGTGGTCATCTGGTGGTGAAGGAAGAGGACGTCGCCGGGCTCGACGTTCGTGAAGAGCACGCCAGATGACGAGCTCTCCGCCTCGTGTTCCGTTCCGTCCGGCTTGATGGTCTTCTTCTCCAGAATCACGATGTCGTTCGCGTACGGGCTCACGCTCAGACCGTAGTTCTCCCAACGCCGTATTCCCTCTTCGTTGAGCACCTGAATAGCGACGCAGTAGTCCCTGATGCTGGCATGCTCATCGAATGCGAGCCGGCGCTTCTTCTCGACAAGCACCACCGCGTCTTCACCCTCGTACGCGTCGGGATCCACGCGAGCCTCAAGGATGGCGCGGATGTCGGGATCGGGCATGAACGTACGATAGGACGGCTTGCCCCTGAGCGAGCGTATCTTGTCCCTGATCTCGAAGCTCCCGGGGTCGATTGCCAGGGCGTCTTCGAGGATGTCGGCCGCACGGAGGCCGGAGAACGCGCGGAACCAGAGCTGCGTCTCGTCGACGTCCTGCAGCGTGATCACCCTCGTGGGGATCTTCCCGTCGGGGAACATGACTCTGAGCTCGTCGATTGTGAGCGTCCTCTTTCCGTCGGGGAACAGGGCGGGAACTGCCGACTGGTCGAAGTCATAGCCGCCCTCAACGAAGAGGGACCGGTGGCGGATGAGGGGGATGCTCTGAGGGAAGCTGTGGAGGCTCTCGGTGATGACGTCCCACGCCTTATCCAGCTTCTCCCTGGCCAGCAGGAGCTGCACGTAGGACACTCTGAGGAAGGCAGAGTCGGGAACGAGATCCATGAACCGGCGCAGCTCCCTCTCCATCTCCGCGTACTCCTGCTCCTCCGCGCTCTCCAGGTACTTCGCTACTATGGCCGAGTGCGTCGGCATGCGCTTGATCATCTTCCGCGTGTACCGCTTCTCCTCAGCGCTGATACCAAGCGCGCCGGCGTGCGCGGCCAGATACGAGTATCCGAGGGGGTCGTCGTCCAGGCTCTTCGTGACCTGCTCGGCCGCGCTCTTGAGCTCCTCGAGCTTCTGCTCGTTGAGCAGGCAGCCCAACCTCACGTCGATGGCCGCGCGGCACGTCGGGGCCCTCATGAGCACCGCTTCCGCCGCCGTTCTTGCTGTGGCGTAGCGCTTCTTCTCCAGGTCCTGCGCGGCAACGAACAGAACGGCAGGAGCCAGGTCCGGGGCCAGCTCGGCCGCGCCCTCACTCAGCTGCCTCCTGCGATCATCCTCGCCGGCTCCGCCGTAGGCCTCCGCAATGGCCAGCTGCATCAGCGCGGAATCCGGGAAACGTCCG
>JALGZG010000250.1 GCA_025782345.1 bacterium
CTCGGCGCCTTGGACTGCGTGTAGTCCCAGACAAACTGGGCCTGCGCTTCCGTCTGCCCCGAGTTGATGAAGACCTGCGCTCTCGCGGTTGTGATGATGCCTACGTTCGCCGCGTGTACGTCAACGATGGTCTCCATGTCGAGAATCGCGTGAACGCCGTTGCCGAAGTCATGCGTACGAGGAGTTCCGAGACCTGGATGTTCCATTCTCTCACCCCCGAGGGTTCTCGCTACTGATGGGTTCTGATCCAGAGTGTCGGCCGCCGCTCAGCCGACGAAGATAGGGCGCTGTGACAGGCGGGCCGGCACGTTGAGCGGCCGGAAGGGCCTGCCCGCGAGCTCCTGCCTGATGGTCTCGTTCAGCTGGTCGATCGAGAACTGTCGCTGCTCACCCCCGTGGATGCGCACGGCCAGCTCGTCGCCACCGACCTCGCGGTCTCCGATGACGATCGTGTAGGGGACCCAGTGTCGTCCGGACTCGCGAATCTTCTTCCCGACACTCATGTCCCTGTCGTCGAAGTCGACACGGAACGGGATCTTCGCGAGGAGCGATTCGCAGAACGCGTGGTGCTTGTCGGACACCGGGATGATGCGAACCTGGATCGGCGCCAGCCACAGCGGGAAGTTTGGCACTCCCTTGTTCCTGATACGAATCGCCTGCTGTTCGAGTATCGAACAGATGACTCTCTCTATAGACCCGGAGACAGAGGTGTGCATCAGGATCGGGCGCTTTTTGGTCCCGTCTTCGTCGACGTAGTCGATCTCGAAGCGTTCCGTGTTCTCCACGTCGATCTGGACGGTCGAGAGACACGACGACTTCTCTTGAGCGTCCAGGAAGTTGAACTCGAGTTTGGCGACGAAGTAGAAGAAACGCTCATCCCAGATCTCTACCAGAACCGGACGGCCCGCCCGGCGCGCGATCTCTCGCGCGAACTCCGGGTCCTCATCCAGGAAGCTGCGGACGAAGCGGACCGCGACCTCGTAGTCCAGGCCGAAGTCGTTCATGCACTGCATCGAGACGTCCATCTGCTGCAGGAACTCCTCCCGGGCCGAGGCGGTGTCCTTCGTCAGCGTGTGCAGGTCGGGCATGGTGAACGTGCGCAGGCGACGAAGCCCCGCCAGCTCGCCGGACTGCTCGCGGCGGAAGGAGTAGTGGCTGATCTCGAACAGTCGCACGGGTAGCATCCTGTGCGAGATCTGCATGTCGTGCTGCATCAGGTACTGCCCGAAGCACGCGGCGAATCGCAGAAAGTACTCCTTCGTGTCGGACAGAAGCACGTACTGACGGGCGGGGAAGCGGTTGAGGTAGCTCATCAGGTTCGGGTGCTGGTAGTCGTACATTATCGGAGTCTCGACCTGCATGGCCCCGGCGGCGTTCAGAAGCGAGGACACGTGCTCCTCTGCCAGCAGTTTGACGAGCGTACCGTTGGGGTACCATCGGAAGTTGCCCGGGTCGGATGCGGGCTCGTAGTCGACGAGCTCAAGCCTCCTCATGAGCTCGATGTGGGCCGGCGGCTCGCTCGAGACGCGGGTGCCCGAGATCTCGTAGTCGTACATCTGCTTGAAACAACCGTGACCGTCGAAGCTGCACTCGTGCGTGGGCACGTCCCGGCCGTCCGGGTAGAACACGCGCCAGTCGGACTTCATGGTCTTCTCGGCTTGGAGCGCCGCGGAGGTGTCCTCCTCGCCGGCCGCGCGGGCACCGTCACCGGTCTCGCCCCCCGGCAGGATCGTCTTGGCGAGCTCTGACAGAGGGTGGCCCTTGCACTCGATCTCGAAGCCCTTGTAGAAACCGAACGGCGCCTCGTGGATGGTGAGCCCCGAGTCTTCGCGCATCTTCTCACCGATCGCGGCCAGCACCTTCGTCGCGACACGCGGGGACGACAGGTTGCTGGACAGGTGAGCGTACGGGTAGAGCATGACGTCGGGCGCCTTGACCTGCTTCGCCTGGCCGGTGATGGTCTCGGCCGCCTGACGCGCGACCGAGTCTATGCCCTTCTCGTCGGTCTTCTCCGAAGCGAGGAACGCCACAAGCGTGTCCCCCGTCGAACCCTTGAGCTGGTCTTCGCTCAGTTCCGCAAGAGAGGAGACCGCCGAGGTCTTCTCGGTGACGTGGTAGCTGAACTTGCTCGCGTGTATCAGTAGTATCCGCATGCGTGTCGCAGTCCTTGAGTTCGTCTTTGGCAGCCCGTGGGCCGCCTGGCTTGTGGATTACCGCCCCCGTGTTCTGAGGCGGCGTTCAGTTCAGCCCCCGTTCAACCCCCGCGGACCCCGGTCATTGTATCACGTCTTCCTGGTGCGCTCAATCGCCCGGACGATTGCGGGAATGAGGGCCAGCTGTATGACCATGCCGATCCACCCGGCGCCGATAGCGCCCAGTGCCATCGCGATCGTGCGCGCCGTGAGCCCGATGACCGGGGCCAGCCACACGACGACCCCTACCCACACGACCCGGCCGGCGAGCATCGAGCAGACGAGGGCCAGCGAGACGGCCGCGAGCGGAGATGCCGCCGTCCCCGGCCGGTCCGCGTGGCCGCTCGCACCGGGGCTTGCCAGGAGCGTGTCCCCGGTGCGCCCGCGCCGCCCGAGCAGCGCGGCGAACCGCGGACGCAGAAGGCCCGCCACCAGGCCGTACGTCGCCAGCTCGAAGACCATGGGTACCATGTAGAACACGGTGGGGCGTCCCGTGAGCAGTCCCGACACGATGGGGGAACCGGCGCCCACCACGAGCCCCGCCACCGGCCCGAGGACGAGGCCAGCGACGAAGGTGGGCAGATGCATCGGCAGGAAGATCCTGCCGCCCAGGGGAAACGCGTGAAAGACGATGGGCAGCACGACCCCGAGCGCAAGCAGGAGGGCGATTCCCGTGAGTGTTCCTGTAGGGACCCGTCCACTTGAGTTCGTTGTCATCACTCCACTTCCTCCCGGGAGACAGTGAAGAGCTCACCGCAGGGTGCGCTCGGCGCTCCGCCTCAACCGCGTGACTGTTGGTCGTGCCGGGTATTATACAGGAGGTCCGCCGACTCCGCCACAGGAGTGACCCCGCGCGGTGTGAGCGGTGGAGAGGATGCTCGCGGCCCCGATTCTCAGGGGGCGCGCTCGTGGAGCTCGTCAGAGGGTCTCGATGTACGCGAGCAGGTCGGTCAGTCCCTCGTCCGAGATGTAGGATTGGAACGAGGGCATGTTCCCCAGGGGGGTGACGATCTGGGCCCGGACGTTCTCCCTTGTTACGGGCCTGCCGCTCGACGGCAGCTCCCCGCGGTTGAACAGCCTGGCGAGACCCGGTCCTATCCTGGACTCCGTCGAGTTCGCGTCGTGGCAGTTCGAGCAGTTGGCCGCGAAGAGCGCCTCGCCGCTCTTCGGGTCGCCTGCGAGCGAGGCTGCCTCCACGACTAGTTGGGCCGCCTCTACGGCGGGCTGAACGGCCTCTGTGGCGGGCCGCCCGGCCTCCTCCGTCGGTGCTTCTCTTCGCGTGATGGCGAAGAAGCCCGCGGAGATCGCGGCTACCAGAAGCGCCATCGTGATCACCGTCATGCCGAGGATGGGGGCGAACTTCACGAACTGCTTGAACGTGCGGACGATCGCGAGTTTGAGGGTGAGTATGAGGATCAGTGCGACTGCCAGCGTCCAGTGGAGGACGCCTCGCAGGGCGAGGCTGTCACCGGCCGCCGCCAGGTAGCGCACGCCCATGACGGCCAGAATCACCAGAAGGCCAACGAACACATACCCGGCCGTCCTATGGATTTTCATAAGCGCGGAGACGCTCATCCGCTTCTGGGGTTTTCCCATGAGCGTGAGCATGCTGATGGCGGCCGTCAGCCCGGCCGCCACGAGGAGAACAGCGAGCGTCGTCTTGATAGCGAAGAAGCTCATGCCTGCTCCAGACAGGCGACCGCCCGATTCATCGAACCGGACGGTCGCCTTCGTTTGCGGTCATCACATCGTCCGGGACCGAATCAGCTCGGACCCGACAGGCTAGTCGTTCAGGAAGAGATAGTCGCCACCGCCGGCATTTACGTGGCAGGAGATGCAGCCCATGGGCATGCCCTTGGCAACGCGGCCGGCCAGCGCCATGTCCATGTCGTTCTTGCCCACCATCCCGTCCGGTCCGTACTTGACCCAGTACCAATCGTTGTTGTCGGAATCGTATCCGGCCTCGCGCTGCACCATTGGCGTGATGGCCATGAGGTAATCACCCGGACTCTTCTTCACCATATCGAGCGTTACGTCCTTGCCGCCGTAATTGTCCTTGACCACGACGTGGTAAGCGACGCCGTCGATAGTGACGATGTTGTAGTACATCCTGATGAACATGCCGTGCGGAGACTTGCCGGGCATAATCTCCGACTGGAGAACCCAGCCGTCATACCCGTCGATCGCTCCCCAGAGAGCCCCGGCGAACGCCACGTCGGCCTCGCCACCGAACGGCATCTCTTTCATCTCCATCTTCTTCATCATCTCCATCCCCTCGGTCTTCTCCTGTGCGAGGAGAGACGCGGGGAGGAGGAATGCGACGATCGCCAGGATCGCCACGAAACCCATCACCGGCCTGAACCGCATAGTACCCTCCAGAGTTGTGGCACGGCTGTGCCCTGCTGCTCTCACGTCCGATGCGTCCTTGCTCGGCACCACGCGCCAGCTCACGCATACATCGCCTGTGTGCTCTTGGATACACCAGGCGCGCAGTGGATTCCATCGAAAACAGCATGAGGACGTATTCAATAATGTCGAACATGAAACTGCATTGCGGGTCCAGCATCGAAGTTGTAGCGTGTTGAGGTCGCTGAGGCAATCCGGTCGTTTCCCCTACTAGAGGTCGCCCACCATGGCAAGATACCGTTGCACTGTCTGCAACTGGGTCTACGACGAGGAGAATGAAGGAGTGCCGTTCGCGGAGCTCCCGGATGATTGGTCGTGTCCGGTCTGCGGCGCCCCCAAGTCCGCGTTCGTTCCCGAGGGTCCGGCGAAACGGGACGAATCGGTGAAGACGACCGTCGCCGACGCGATCGTCGAGCAGCTGGTAAGTCTCGGGGTCACGGTCATCTGTGGCATTCCGGGCGACTCCAATCTGCCGCTCGTGGATGCCATCCGTCGCGACGGACGCATCCGCTTCGTTCTGACGCGCCACGAGGAGACGGCCGCCTTCATGGCGTGCGCCCACGGCAAGATGACGGACGAGATGGGCGTGTGCATGTCCATCGCCGGACCGGGCGCCACCAACCTCGTGACCGGCCTGATGGATGCCTCCGCCGACCGAAGCCCTGTTCTGGCCCTCGTCGGCCAGGTGCCGGAGGTCTATCTGGGTAGCGAGGCATTTCAGGAGATAGACCAGCTGGAGCTCTTCCATCCGTTCACAGCCTTCGCCGAGACCATCGCCAGAACGGCTCAGGCCGTGCCGTTGACAATGTCGGCCGCGAAGCATGCCTACCGGACGCCCGGAGTCTCAGTGCTGAGCACGCCGACCGACGTACTGATGGAGAGGTCAGCGACCGATGCGCTCGATCCGGGCAGGCGACTTCACAGAGGCGCTCCGCAACCGCCCGACGACGAGATCGCGCGAGCCGTCGAGCTCGTGAACGCGAGCGACCGCGTGGCGATCCTTGCCGGATGGGGGACCCGCCATCACGGCGCTCTTCTGACAAAGCTGTCCGAGAAGCTGAAGGCTCCGATCGCTACGACGTCCAGGGCAAAGGGAGTGGTTCGGGAGACGGAGCGGCGGAGCGTCGGCGTGCTTGGCTCCATCGGAGGGAAGCGTGCGGGGCGCGCGTTCCAGGGGGCGGATCTCGTACTCGTGATAGGCACGGGCTTCAGGCACGCCGGCCTCATCCCGGCCGGCACGAAGATCGTCCAGGTGGACCGCGACGCGACGAGGATAGGCAGAACCTTCGACGTGGCGGTCGGCGTCCACGGTGATGCCGGGGCCGCACTGTCAGGGTTCGTGGCGGGCGTAGGGGCCAGGGCCACCGAGGACGCGGAGTGGTGGGGGAAGATCGACGCGGACAGGGCCGCCTTCATCGAAGAAGTCACCGCGGCGGGAGAGGACCGGTCTGCTCCCATCAATCCCGGGTTCGTTATCCAGGCGCTCCAGAGAAACGTGGCGAGCGACGCCGTGATCACGGTCGACGTCGGAGATCACTCCTACTGGTTCTACCGTGACTTCATCTGCGACGGACAGAGAACCTATCTTTCCGCGAACATCGCGAGTATGGGATTCGGGCTGCCCGCGGCGCTGTCCGCGCAGCTGGACTTCCCGGACCGGCAGGTCGTCTGCCTGACCGGCGACGGTGGGTTCGGGATGCTGATGGCGGATTTCACGACAGCCGTGCGCGAGAAGCTCCCGGTCAACGTCGTCGTCATGAACGACGGCAAGCTCAAGAACATCAAAAAGGAGCAGGCTGGGGAGGGCTACCCCGAGTTCGGGATCAGCTTCCCCAATCCCGACTTCGCCGGTTTCGCAGAGAGCTGCGGGGGGCTGGGCTACCGGGTCGAGTCACCCGAGGAGCTGAACGCGGCGATGTCCGAGGCGTTCGGCTCGGACCGCCCGACGATCATCGATGCGGTGGTCGACCCCGAGCTCATGGCCGCGTCCGCGAGGACCGTCGACTGACGAACCCTTCACCGACGAACCGAGGGCCACATGTCCGAACACCTGCATCACGACGTTCTCATTGTCGGCGGCGGCCTGTCCGGCCTCCGCGCGGCCGTTGCCGTGCACGATGCCGGGCACGACGTCGCCGTGCTGTCCAAGGTCTATCCCATACGCTCGCACTCCGGTGCGGCGCAGGGTGGCATCAACGCGTCGCTCGGCAACCACCCCGAGGGCGGGGACGATACCTGGGAGCGCCACGCGTTCGACACCATCAAGGGTTCCGATTACCTGGCGGACCAGAACCGCGCGGAGATCCTCGCCAGGGAAGCCCCGGCCCGCGTGATCGAGATGGAGCACTGGGGCGCCTACTTCAGCCGGTTCGAGGACGGACGCATCGCGCAGCGTCCGTTCGGCGGCGCGGGTTTTCCGCGGACGTGCTACGCCGCCGACAGAACGGGGCACCACCTGCTTCACACGCTGTGGCAGCAGTGCCAGAAGCGTGGCATCCGCGTCTACGCCGAGTGGCAGCTGACGGACATCGTGACCGACGCGGGCAGGGCTCGCGGCGTGGTGGCTCTGCACCTCCATACGGGTCGGCTCCAGGCGTTCTCCGCCGGCGTCGTCATCCTGGCGGGCGGTGGGCATGGCAGGATCTACGGGAGCTCGACCAACGCCTACATCAACACCGGAAGCGTCACGGCCGCCGCGTACGCCGCGGGCGCGCGGCTCGAGGACATGGAGTTCGTCCAGTTCCACCCGACCACCCTCCTCGGCACGAACATCCTCATCAGCGAGGGTGTGCGCGGGGAGGGCGGGCTGCTCTTCAACAGTAAGGGTGAGCGGTTCATGGGGGACTACGCCCCGTCGGTGATGGAACTCGCTCCTCGCGACATCGTCGCGCGCGCCATCCAGACGGAGGTCAATGAGGGGCGCGGATTCGAAGGCGGATACGTGCAGCTCGACATACGCCACCTCGGCGCCGACGTCATAAGGGCGCGGCTGCCTGGCATCAGACAGATAGCGATGGATTTCGCGGGCGTCGACCCGATAGAGACACCGATTCCCGTGCAGCCCGCCCAGCACTACTCCATGGGCGGCGTGTCCTCGGACGAGAACGGCCAGACGGACATCGAAGGCCTGCTCGCAGTGGGGGAGTGCTCCTGTGTCAGCGTTCACGGCTCCAACAGGCTCGGCGGCAACTCGCTCCTGGAAACGCTGGTCTTCGGCAAGCGTGCCGGCGACCACGCCGTGTCGTTGCTGGGCGCCGGGACGGACGCGGGAGCGGAGGTCCTTGGCGGCGCGCTCACACGAAGGGAGCAGTCTATTGGGGATCTGTCCAACAGGGAAGGCGGGGAGCGTCAGGCCGTGATCCGTCGCGAGATGCAGGAGGTCATGACCGACCTCGTCGGCGTGTACCGCGAAGAGGCCGGCCTCGGGCGGGCCGTGTCCGC
>JALGZG010000201.1 GCA_025782345.1 bacterium
GAGGCGCTCTCCCGGGAGTACAGGGTCGTGAGCGCGATCGACGAGGATCTCTGCATCGGGTGCGGGGCCTGCGTCATCGCGTGCAGAGACGGTGGGCACCAGGCGCTCGAGTTCCGTGGTCGACAGGAAGGCGGAGGTCTGAGCGACGCCGACGATGCCAGGATCCCCGAGGTCGACGACGAGAAGTGTATCGGGTGTGGGTTCTGTGAGACCGTGTGTCCCGTCGATCGGTGCATCACGATGGCGGAGAAGGCGCCTGAGGCATAGGCGGGCGCCGAACGCGACAGCATTCGCGGCTCAGTGAGGTCCAGTGGAAGCCCGGCCCGGGGTCCAACGGAGTCCGAAGGAGTGATGTGAGAGGTCGGCCGGCACCTGTTGCCGGCCGGCTTCCTAAGCAAGCGCGCGCACGACAGAGCGGAATAGCAGCCTCGGCCCCGGCCGGGCTCGGCCCCGGCCGGGGCTGCGTTGCGTTGGCGGCCGACTGCGCGATGAGCCCTGTAGATAATCGATATCAGCTTCACTGTGCTATAGGGAAGGAAAGCGACCGCGATAAACATGACTCACGGTTCTCTTAAGTTTGACGACTTTTCTCATTGACGTACTGACTCCGAGGCAGTATTCTGTCAGCGCACTTCCAGAGGAGGCGTCTGTCATCGGCGGTGAGATGTCGGGTCAACCGGAAGTCGCACGCAGCGTACGCAAAGCAAACAATCTGGAGAGAGCGGGCGGACCGGGGTCACCGGTACCGGGTGTTTTACGTGCGCGTCAGGTGCGCCAAGCAAACGTGCGAGGTGGAACATGAGGAATGCTCACGAGTTCTCTACGAGTCACCGTGCTGCGGCGTGCGAGGAGGGTGCGATGACCCGCCGGAGCAGGCGGTGCCGTTGGAGCGCGCTGGTGCTCGTGCTCCTACTGGGAGTGCTGCTTTCATCTGGTCCGGCGGTGTCACGACTGGATTCGGCTGGACCCGCTGGGGATATGGAAGACGTATCGCGGTGGGGCAGGGTGTGGATCCATGTTACTCAGGAGATCCTTGCTCTAACCGAGGAGGTTGCTCTGCCTCCCGTTGAGCTGCCTCCCTACGGGTGGGTGCCCGTGCCGAGAGGACTGCAGGGGCTGCTGGAGTTCGACGTGACGTCACCACTTCCCGAGTGGGCGATCGCAGTCCGCTTCGAGTCTGTTCCCGGGGAGTGCGGCGTGATGGAAGAGGCCTGTATGATGGTCGCAGCAGGGGCAACGGGGGGGGAATTCGTTGCCGTGTGCGATCGACCCGTGGTTGTGAATGGCTCTGGTCCCGCTCCTGCGACCGGTCTCTGGCTCGAGCTTCAGGCAAGACCGGAATGGACCCACGCCCCCGGGGTGTACGAAGGGCTGCTGCACCTGATCCCACTCGCTGAGGGAATCGAGCTAATCAGCGAAGTACCCCCACCTGACGGTAGAGTCGCAGTCCCACTCGATGAGGACGGCCACCCCATCAGCGAGCTGCCCGGACCGGACGGTAGAGTCGGATTCCCGACGGGGCGCGTGACCGTTCCAGTGACGATGACCGTTGGGGCCCTCACTGTTGTCATGACCTCTGAGACCGAATTCAACATAGAAACGGGGCTGCCTCCGGGTCGGTACTACGTGGAGCCCGATCTTGAAGTTGTGCTGGCGACGAATGAGGAACAATGGGAACTGCGCCTTGAGGGAACGCCGTTCGTATCGGGGGACGATGAGATCCCCCTCGAGCGGCTGGAATGGTCAAGGCTGGGTCCGGATGGGGAACCGGGCCCATGGACGTCGCTAGGCGAGAGCAACTGCATCATGTCGGGATACGACCTTCCGATTGGCACTGGACGTGACGCTGGGTGATCACGCCGGTGATTACGTTTGTCAGATTCTGTTGGTTGGGTCGTCTGGTTAGTCGGGCGACCTCTTGCTGTCTTGGATGATCTCGTGGTTGCGGGGGCAGGCCGGTTCTTCCGTAGTGATGCCCGTCGTCGATCAGGGATCCTGCTGACCGAAAGGAGGTGCCATGGAGTTCAACTCGCAGCGTCGGGCTGCGTGGACACAGACCGGCTCCCCGAGGAGCGTGGGCCGGGCGGGGAAACCGGGGTGATCCGCCAACCCCGGCGAGGGACGAACGTCTGACACGATGCATCCCTCTCCCTGTTTGGACACAGAGGCGGACCAATGGGTTGCGACCAACAACCCTGAAGGAGACTTATACCATGTTGCGCATCCTGATAGCAATGATGACCGTGGCCGCGCTGGCGGTGCCGGCGATGGGCTATGAGGTGATCTGGGCCGGTGACCAGTATGGCGACATCGACATCGATCTCCAGATCGATTGCTACATCCAGATCGACCGCCAGGACAGCAACATCGCGTTCACCGATCTGACGCCCTTCGACTGGTGGTCGACTCAACTCACCGGGCTGGCGTACGCAAGATGCGCCGACGATGACAACCAGCACCCGATGTATGCGTGGGCCGGTGACCAGTGGTATGCCGGCGCTGGCGGGCGCTTCTACGAGTCGGACGACGGGGCGGTCATCTACGTCCGCTCCAACAATGACCTGAGCATGACCGTGCACACGAACGGGGACCTGTGGGGGCAAATCAACGACCCGCTCAACAAGATCCCGACGTGGTTCACAGTCGCGCTGTGCCCGTTTGTTATCAACGATGCCACCGTGAGCGGCCACACCGTCCCGTTCTGCGGACATCCCGGCTGCTATCTGAGCGACTTGGACGGCGACTTCGTGTTTGAGATGTGCGATGGCGGCTATGACTTCCCCAACCAGTGGGCCTTCCCCTGCGAGCCGGCAAGTCAGACGTACACCACAGGCACGATGGCTCCTTCGGTCTACGGAACGATCAAGTTCCTGGCGCGCATCGAGCGCCACGGCATGGCCGACGCCGGGGACCTCTACCACACGCACCTCGACGTTGATTTCGCGACGCCGTAGTAACAAGTGTTCCTGCGCTGGAGGCTCTCCGGAGCCTCCAGCGCCCTCGGAGACCACGCACGCTCTCAGGAGGAGCCTTCCATGAGAACACCTCTCCTGTTCGCTACGTTCGTGCTCCTGGTCGCGCCCTTGCTCTCGCTGCCGGCGTGTGCCCAAGAACTGGATGCGCCGTTGGCCGGAGTCGCTGTAGGCCCGACTCTCTTCGAGCTGGACGTCCGCCCCGGCGAAACGTGGCGCGGTGAGATCGCGATCGTTGCTGGCGAGCACGGAAGGCCGGTTACGCTCGATCTCGAACTCGCGGATCTCATCCAGGATGCGAACGGCGTGAAATCCTCGGCCGGACGGGGCTCCGGTGTGCGGTCGGCTGCAGAGTGGATCGAGGTTGAACCCGAGCTCACGGTGAGTGGAGGTGAAAGAGCGGCAGTGCCCGTGGTTCTGAGATGCCCGGAGGACGCGTTCGGATCGTATTCGGCGATCGTTCTGGTCAAGCTGCGTCCGGATCCGTCGGATGGCAGGATGGTCACCCAGCTCATTCCCGCAATCAGCGTGGAGTTCCTGGTCAGAGTCCGCTCCCAGGGAACGCTTCGTCTCGATGTCGAGGGCGTGGAGCACCTCACGACGAGCGGTTCTCCGACGCTCGCTCTTGCGGTCCGGAACACGGGCGTATGGAAGACCGACCTGACGGGAGATGTCCTTCTATACCCGGAGTCCGGCGGCTTCCCCGAGAGAGCGCAGATTCCGTTGAGATCCAACGGGCGCCCCATGTCGCTCTACCCCGGGATGCTCGTCCGCCTGAACTGCAGACTCCCGAGACGTCTTCCTGCTGGCGAATACACGGTATTGGCTCGCCTGGATCTGGGCGAAAACAAGGAGTCGCGAGCCCGGTTCTCCATCAACGTCGGCGGCGGCGTGTCGGACGGCGAGAGAGAGCACCGGGCGGAGCTGGGTACCGATCTCTGGCTGGACGAGACGCTTTTCGAGCTGGCGCTGCCCCCGGGAGCCGTCAGATCGGTACCGGTTCGTGTACGGAACCTCGGTGAGGTCGCCATCGCGCTCAAAGCGACGATAGAGGACGCCAGACTGGAGAGCGACGGCTCGTGGACCTTCGGTCAATCCGACGAGTCGGTCCCGGGTCTCGCCATCGAAGTAGCGCCGGACAGCCTTGTCGTGGAGCCGAACAGGACCGGTCAGTTCAGGGCGTCGGTGAGACTGGATAAGGGCGCGACGATCGGTGGATGGCTCCTCGGACGAAGGCTGGGAGACCATCTACGACACGGGCGCGTTGCTTGTAATCACGCCCGCGACGCGAGGCGACGCGGAGGTCGACATCCTCCGCCTTACCCTCGTCAGAACGAGTCCCGACCGGAACCCGGGGAGTGCGATCCTGTCGATCGCGAACTCCGGCGGGGCGACGGGCCGAGTGAAGGGAAGCATGGTCCTGAGACGGATGTCGGGACAGGTCATAGCGACCATGGCGATCGGGGAGAACAGATGGGAGCCTCGTCGACGAGGGCGTATTCGTTGTCGAGGCGGAGATCGTCCAGGAGGACCCGTCGGTCGGTCCTCGTCGCACCGAGGTCAACTTTACAAGTACTGAGGTCATACCCGAAGGACTTCGATGAGGAGAGCCTGGTCGGGATGAAGAAGTCTAGCGGCATCACGTTCGTGACCATCTTTCTGATGATGTTCGCCGGCTGCGCTCCCGGACCTCTGGATTCGACACCGGAGCTGGTCCGGAATGGAGCCCCGCCTGCTGAGGTCTATCTTGAGGAAGCGGCGGCGCTGTATCAGGAAGGGTCCTACGACGAGTCAGCAGAACTGGTGCGCGCGGCGCTTCGCAGCGCGACTGCCTACCGAATCATGCCGGAACTACTCTACCTTCTGAGTGAATCCGAGCTGGCCCTGGGGAACCGTGAAAGGGCCGCTCTGAGCCTGAACCTCCTGAAGACCTACTACCCCAGAAGATGGTCTGCTCTTCCGGAGGTGGACGCGTTAGACGCCATTGTGGAGGAGGCGGGGCCGTGGTCGGGACGACGGGGGAGCGGCCACGCACTTGAGTCGGGCGGCTGGAGCGGCGTCTGGAGGTCCGAGCGGTCGGGGTCAGGTGACGCGGGTGTTTCCGGGTCCGACGATCCGCGCCGGGATACGAGCGTCACGAACGTGTTCTATGAGACAGACATCCTCCAGGTGCTGGCTGACATCTCGGCTCAGGTGGGGATTCCCATCGTCGCAGCGCAGGGCGTCAGAGGATACGTCACCATTGAGTTCGACGATCTGCCGCTCGAGGACTGCCTGCGCCGACTCGCGCTCCCTCTGGGCTTGGGCTACGCGTGGATGGACGGCTACTACCTGGTTGGTGTCGCCGACCCGCGCGAGGCTGCGTCGGTGCTCCTGACCGAGACCATGGAGGTCCGGCCTCGGCATCTTCTCGCTGGGGACGCGCTCAAGCTTCTGCCGCAGTCGTACGAACGGTATGTGCGGGTGGACGGCGCAGGCGGCAACACCCTGACGGTGACGGGACCCCATGAGATTCTCCGCTCCTTCCTGCGCGACCTGGCGGTGGTCGACCGTCCGCCGCGTCAGGTGATGATCGAGGCCCTGGTAATCGAAGCGAACCGCGATGCCACGCTAGAGTGGGGCATCGACTGGGAAGTGATAGGCAGCAAGGGGGGCGATTCATTCAGAATAGCCAAGCTCGCATCAGCGGTGACCGACTCCTCCTTCATTGCCCAGCTGTTCAGTGTTGGCGTGGACGGCCTCGGATCGGTGTCCCGCATCCAGGCCGCCGTGAGAGCGCTTGAGGCGGCGGGCGGCGCGCGCGTGAGGGCCAATCCGCGGGTGGCGACCCTTGACGGTCAAGAGGCGAAGATTCGCGTGGGCACCGAGGCGTACTACTCGCTGCTGAGCGGGTCCGTCAGCTACGCGTACTACACACTGCAGAAGATCGCCACGGGCACGACTCTGGAGATCACGCCCTACATCGTGGCGTCGTCGGAGATCATCACAGATATTTCGATAGAGGTCAGCGACGTCCGTGCCGCCGGAACGAACGATCTGCCCGTGACGAGCGTGCGCGAAGTTGAGACGCGGGCGCGCGTGGGTAACGGCGAATCGGTCATGATCGGTGGCCTGCTGTTGGAGAGAGAGAGAACGAAGGAGAATCGAGTCCCGTTCCTTGGCCGCATTCCGCTGCTTGGCGCTCTCTTCGGATACACAAGTGTCGAGAAGGGGCAGACCGAGATGTTCGTGCTGGTGACCCCGCATATCATGATTCACCCGACGGAGCTAGCCGCACTTCTCGAGTAGAGGGGATCCCGGTTCGATGTGAAAGGTGCTGTTGAGCAGCGGGAGGGAAGGGGGAAGCGTCCCGATGACTACGGTTGTGAGCCACACACGCGGCAAGCCGCGCCCGGCCCCGTCGCGCCCAAAGACCGGTCTTCGTCTCGCCGTGTTCGCAGTCCTCCTTGCGGTTGTTATGATTGGCGGCGGTCCTATGCCGGCAGCGGGGGATGAGAACACCGCCGGGTTCGGCCTCGCCATCCCGTGGACCGTCAAGGTCAAGCTCGTCAGTCCCTTCGACCCACGATACGTGGTCGATGGTGACGGAACGGGGCCGGTGGAAGCCGTGCCGGCCGCCGTCGCTGA
>JALGZG010000277.1 GCA_025782345.1 bacterium
CTACTTCTTCCGTGCCTTTCGAGATGGCCTCTGTGAGAGTGCGCTCCCAGCCGCAGACTTGGAGGTCTTGCTCGTACGTCCGTCACGAAGCGTCTTCGACGCGGCGGATGCAGCCCTCCTGGAAGTCACCTTCTTCGGTGCCTTCCGCTGCGACAGCGCGCTCCCGGCTGAGGACTTCGATGTGCGGCCAGTCGACTTCCCCCGCAACGTCTTGGAGGCACTTCTCGCTGCAGGCTTCCTTGTGGTCTTGCTCTTCGCCATCCTTCACCTCCTGTTTGTCCAATCGCATCACCAGTTACTTCTTCGCGGGCTGGCGCGCCGAGCGTGTTGGCCAGAACGACACACGCACCTACGCGACTCCGGCGTCGGAATCGGGAAACTGCTCTCGCACCTTCCCGTGGCCGACGAGTCTCGAGAGGATGCGATAGTTCTTGCGCTCGTGACGGATACGTCCGGCGACGATGGCGGGGCTGATGCGCAGCTCCTCCGCGAACTCTCTCACGGCCGAGGGTGTGCTCGCCGTGCGCACCCTCGCGTCCGACCATTCATCCTCCGGAATCAGGGCCGCAGCAGCCATCTTGTCTGCCTGTGACTCCAGGCTGTCACCATCGGCGTCCAGGTCATCGAAGAACCAGGGAGACTCGCCTTCCTCGAGGTGCAGCGCCACGTGCGCGAGCTCGTGGAGAAGCGAGAACCAGAAGCTGTCGAGCCGGTCGTGCCGCAGCGTGAGCGCCACGACGGGAGCCCCATTCTCCAAGAGTAGCGCCGCGCCGTCGAGGTGGGTTCCCGGAAGGTGGCGCAGGAGCACCAGGTGGATTCCGCTCTTCTCGAGGAACTCCTTCGCGAGCACCGGGCCATCGCTGAGGTAGCTGAGCTTGACCAGGTCCCGCAGGAACCCATCAGTGATCGCTCCACCCGTGTACCGCGTCTCGAGTTCCCGGGTGGTTGCCAGCTGCGTAACGCGCGAGCACCACGCGGCCAGCGCGAAGTTGTCCATTGTGGATGCCCGGCGGACGTGACCCCTGAGGAGAACGTAGTCAAGTCCACACGCTCCGGGTTCCGAGAAGAACCTGCGCATGAGCTCCTCCGCATGGTCCTTCACGTCGCGCAATGCTCCATCGAACCTGAGCCACGTCCTCTTGAGCATCTCCTTGACCGGGAACTTGCCCCACTCGAGACCGTCCACCTGCTCGGGGAGTGTCGCGCCAGGTTCCTGCAGCAGAACATCCGCGGGGATCCCGAGGTTCTCATGAAGCGCCCGGATCATGCGAAGCGTCAGTGGTCTCTTGCCGCTCAGCACCTCAGAGACCCTGCTCCGACTCCCGAAGAACGGAGCGAGATCCCGCTGTGACAGCCCCTGTTGCTCCATGCGGAACCTGATCGCCTCAACGGGTGTGGGCTTTCGAATGGGGAAGTGCTCGTCCTCGTACTTCGTGATGACCAGGCTCAGAAGCTCGAGTTCGTCAGCCTCTGGAGTTCCCTCCTCCGGATCGAGAGCGACCAGTCGCCCTGCCTCCGCGAGGGCTCGTTCGTACTCCTCGATAGTCTTGAGAACCTTGAGCATGCTCTCCCCCTAGAATCGCTGGCGGTTGTACTCAGCGTGCGTTCCAACCCAGGCTATGATCACCCTCTGCGTGTTGAACGCCACTCTGACAACCAGACGGTACTTGTTCCCCCCAAGGCGAAACACAGTGTTGCCGCGTGCTGTGAAGCTGACCCGCCGGCCAAACCGTTCCCTGATGTCCGAGGCCGACTTCCACTCAGCGGCCTGAGCCTCTGCCAGCCAGGCGGCTGCAGGTCCTCCTGCGTGTGCGTGCTTTTCCATGAACCGGTGGAGCTTGCTGAGACCGATGACCTCCATGCACGTCTTTCAAGGTAGGGGTGGTGATGGGATATGCTAGAATGGATGTTACCACTAGGGGATAGTATAACCGATTACCATGGTGGGTGCAACTACAGTATTCGCGGAGAAGGGAGCCTACCCAGGCAGCCATCCTGTGCGCTCAGCCTTTGCGTGTCTGGTTATGGTAACGGAGGCAACAATGTTGCCTCCCTTTTCCATGTATGGTAAAATGACTGCGACTCTCTGTGGCCTTCAGTCCTGCGAGGCGGGCCGGCGGCCTGCCGTGGGGCGGAGGGAGCGTCGATCATGCGGACTGCAATGAGCCGCGCTCTTGTGGTGGTTGCTCTCGGGTGTCTGGTGGCTGGCATGGCAGCCTTCTCCAGCTGCACGAAGACCTCACGCGTTTCGGCTTCTCCCAACCTGGCTCCAGAGACGACGCTGATCGCCAGAAGTGAACCGGCTCCGGGCGGTGGCACGCAGGTTCTTCTGCAGTGGCTTGGCAGCGACAAGGATGGTTCGGTCGACCACTACCTGGTCCGGCTGGACACGCTCGACTGGCACAAGGTGACGCGCACCGAGAGCGTCTTCGCCTTCCCCGGACCGACCAAGCGCCCGAGACTGGTCCACGAAGAGGAGGAGAGGCATTCCTTCGCGCATCGAGTCGCATGTGATCGACGCGTTCCTGAACTACAACTTCCACGGCCGCACGTGCGTGCTGCTCTCGCCCACGGGCACCGACCGCGGCAACGTCCGCTACATGGGCTTCGATCTCTACTACCTGAAGACCTATCAGGTGAAGACCTTCTTCGACGAGCTGCTCCCGCTGTTTGGGGAGACGCGGGAGATGGAGTGAGCCTCCGCCCGCCTCGTGCCCGTAGGCACGGTGCCGCCGGGATGCGATGACAGTAGTGTGCCGATCGACGCACGACAGAGGAGCGGTGTTGGATGTTCAGAGACAACCCCCGAGAGAAGATCCGCGCTTCTGTGATCCTCGCCGTGGGTGCTCTCTGCGTTCTGGGCTCGACCGTGATCATTCCGGCGTTTGGAGTGGAGTCCGTCACGCCCCCTCCCGGCGGCGGGGGCGAGATACTGATCTGGCGGTGGCTGTTGCTGCTGACCGGGTGGCTCCTCCTTCCGCTGGGTATGCTGTCAATGGGCCTACGAGAAGAGATCCCTGAGACTAGCCATCGGCGGCTCACACGGGTGGCACTGGCGTTCACGGGGGGCTTTCTGGCGCTGGCGCTCGGGAACTACGTCCTGTTTCGGGCCGGCATCAACTACGGCAGGGTCGAGTACTTCCCGATCTCCGTGTTCCGGGGACCGATGGTCCGCTCCACGAGCCTGCCCTACGGTGCCGCCTTCGTGGTGCTCGTGCTGGCCGCAGTCAGAACGCGTATGCGTCTGGGAGCCTGGCAAGTCTGGTTGATGGGGCTCGCACTCCTCGTGCTGGGGAACCTGGGGCAGGGCGGGTTCCGAGAGGCGTTCCACGTGCCGCTCGCAGGGTCCGGAGTTCAGTTCTTCCACGAGGCGATTCGCGTCACTGACTGGCAGGAGTGGCTGAGGAACTTCAACGAGGCCCAGTCGCTTCTGAACACGCACGCGCGGACACACCCCCCGTTCGCCGTCCTGCTCCATCATCTCCTGTTGAGCGTGGGACGACAGAGTATTCCCATCCTCGCCGGATCGCTCACCCTCATGTCGAGTCTGACAGTGCCTCTTGTGTGGCGGATCATGCGGGAGGTGGGCGCGACGAAGGTCAGGGCCAGCGAGTTCGCTCTTCTCTTCGCGCTGATTCCTGCATTCAACATCTACGGCGCGGTGAGCCTGGACGGCGTGGTTGCCGCCTTGAGCACCGTGTGTCTGCTCGGGATCGTCATGCTCGTCAGGCGGGGGATGAGTCTCCCGGGCGTTGCCCTGGTTGTGGGAGGGATCCTGCTGGCGAACACGCTTACGTTCGGCGGGACCCTTCTGCTCGCTATCGCCGGGGTGGTTGCAGTGTCTGAGATCGTCGCGCGGCGGAGGTTCGGCACGCTGGTCGCCGTGCTCGCCACCGTGGCCGTCGGTGCGTTCTTCTGCTACGTGGTGCTCCCTCGCTTCGGGTACGATCACCTGGCGGCATCTCGCACCGCGTGGTACCTGGAGAACCGCTTCGGGTTCAGCGCTTTCCACGCCCCCGCTGTGTATGCGCTGACGAGAGTAGAGGGCGTCGTCGAGATCGCCCTCTTCCTTTCCGTCGGCGTGCTCTCGGTCCTCTTCGTCCCATCTGTCCTGAGGCTTCGGGTGATTGACCTGCGGGATGATGTCACCCGCGTATTCCTCGGCGCGATCGTCGTCATCGGTGCTGCCTTCGCGGCGGGCATGTTCCGAACCGGAGAGACCGCGCGGATCTGTCTGTTTCTCCTCCCGTACTTCCTGCTCGTCCTGAGGAAGCTCCCCGGGCCTGTGGTTCGGGCCCTTGCCCTCTCTGCGGGTCTCCAGACGATGCTGATGCAGACGTTCGGGGCGTACTTCTGGTAGGGAGTGCCAACCTCGATATGTTCCTCGATAAGAGCTACATCGCCGTGGTGATGACGAACTACGACGGGGCGGGGAGTTCGGTGGATATGAAGATTGCGGAGTTAGTGGGGAGGGCGGAGTAGGGGGGCTGGCCAAGCAGCTATCCTGTGCGCTCAGCCTTTGCGTGTCTGGTTATGGTAACGGAGGCAACAATGTTGTCTCCC
>JALGZG010000165.1 GCA_025782345.1 bacterium
ATGAAACACAGCATCACACTCAATGTGAACGGCGAGGAGTGGGACGTCGACGTTGAGCCGAACGAGACGCTCCTGGAGGTCCTCAGAGAAAGAATCGGTATCAAGAGCCCCAAGATCGGCTGTGAGCGCGGTGACTGCGGTGCGTGCACGGTGATCCTGGACGGGAAGACCGTCCGGAGCTGTCTTGTGCTCGCGGTGGAGGCGGACGGGCGCGGCGTGCTCACCGTGGAGGCGTTGTCGAAGGACGGACCGAACGAGCTGCAGCAGGCGTTCATCGACAGGAACTCCTTCCAGTGCGGGTTCTGCGCACCGGGCGTCGTGCTTGCGGTGTCCGAGCTTCTGGCGACGAACCCGAGCCCGACCGAGGACGAGGTGAAAGAGGCGATCGCGGGGAACCTCTGCCGCTGCACGGGCTATACGCCGATCGTCGATGCGGTGATGGAGGTGGTGGGGAAGGGGGGCATCTAGCACCACTATTGGCAGCAGGACCGTACCAGCCCTATCGTGCACCTCCTGTCGATGACCCTCGCCTCATCATGGAGATGTGACAGTATGGCATTCCCCCTTGAGGAGAGCGCCACATGAGTAGCTTCACTCCCAAGTTCGAGATCACAAGCCGAATCGCCACCGGACTGATGCGAATCGACAGGACTCGCGGGTTCCTGGAGGCAGCGCGGCTCTCCGATGAGTGGGTCGAGAAGATGCGCGACCGGGCCCTCGTGCTTGAGGCCCACCACACGACGCACATCGAGGGGACGCATCTCACACTCGAGGAATCGGAGCGCCTGCTTGGCGGAGGCGTAGTACCGAGCGCAGATCCCGACGACGTGCGGGAGCTCCTTAACTACCGCGCCGCCCTCGGACTCGTCTCGGACCACCTTGACAGCGGAGGACCCATCACAGAGGAGTTGATTAGGGGAATCCACCATCAGCTGGTCGAGGGTGTTCGTGGCGGTTCAGCAGGTCCGGGCGAGTATCGTACGATCCAGAATTACATCGTGAACTCGCGGACCAAGAGGATTGTCTATACGCCGCCCCCGGCGCGTGAAGTCCCCCGAATGATGGCTGATCTCGTCGGCTGGCTACAGACCGAAGGCAGCACTCACCCAGTGATCGTGGGTGGTATGGCTCAGTTCCAGCTGGTCCACATACATCCCTTCGTAGATGGCAACGGACGAACAGCAAGACTGCTCTCAACGCTTTGCCTATACAGATTCGGCTACGATTTCAAGCGGCTGTTCTCAATCAGCAAGTACTATGACCAGGATCGTCCTGCGTACTACTCGGCCATTCAAAGCGTTCGCGAGCACGACATGGAGATGACCGGGTGGCTGGAGTACTTCGTCGATGGACTCGCGACGCAGATGCTGGAAGTGCAGGAACGCGGTACGATGGCAATCAGGCGTGACGTGCTGCTTCTGAGAGCTCGCAGACTTGGCCTCAAGGACAGAGCCGTGGACGTGCTTGCTTTTTTGCTCGACAGAGGACGAGGAACAGTGAGTGAGTGTGAGGAAGCGCTCGGCGAGAACAGGAGGACCCTCCAGCGTGACCTGAAAGCCCTCGTTGAGCAGGGATTCATCCGGGAGGTGGGGAGCGGATCAACGGACCCCACGAAGTACTACGAGCCTGCACCAGACGAGCTATGACAGGCTGTGACAGGCTGCTATGACAAGCTGTGACAGGCTACTGTGACACGTTCAGACGCACCATTTCCACCCCGATCGAGGTCCGTATCATGCCTGACTTCAAGTACATAGGCCACTCGTCCACACGCATCGACGGGCTCGAGAAGGTCACGGGCGCGGCCCGGTTCGTCGACGACATCGACTTCGGGCCCGACCTCCTCCACGCGGCGATGGTCGAGAGCCCTCACGCGCACGCGCTCATCAGGGGTATCGACACGACCGAGGCAGAGGCCGTTCCGGGTGTGGTCAAGGTCGTGACGGGTGGTGACTTCCCGTACAAGTTCGGCCTCTACATGAAGGACCGCTACATCTTCGCGCAGGATCGTGTCCGGTTCGTGGGCGAACAGGTCGCGGCCGTCGTCGCGCGTGATCCCAAGGTAGCGTTGCGCGCCGCTGGTCTGGTCGAGGTTGACTACGAGGAACTCGCGCCCATCTTCGACCCCGAGAAGGCGATGGGCGAGGGCGCCGATCTAATCCACCCGGACCTCGTCGACTACGAGCGTGTACCGTGGTTCTTCCCCAGGGCGGACACGAACATCGCACACTGCCGGAAGACCCGGAAGGGCGACATCGAACGGGGTTTCGCCGAGGCCGACGAGATCCTCGAGGATACCTACACCGTTCCGCGGTACGCGCACTGCGCCATCGAGCCCCACGTCATCGTCGGCCGGCAGGATCACTCCGGCAGGCTGACGCTCTGGTCGTCCTCGCAGTCACCGCACACCCAGCGCCATCTCTTCACGGAAGCGCTCTCGCCGCTGGGGTTCACGCACAAGGACGTCCGCGTTATCACGCCCTACGTC
>JALGZG010000268.1 GCA_025782345.1 bacterium
GTGTACGTCACGATGACCGGGTCGCCGATACTGATCTTGTCGAACCGCGTCGGGTCGAGAACGTCCGCGATGAGGTAGTTGCCCTGCGGGCCCATCACCGTGACGGTCTGCGTCGGGCGATCGATGCCCTCGATGGTCACGACCGCACGGATCATCGCGAGAGCGCCGCCGGCCGGGTCCGTTCCGGGCGGTGCCTTGGCCGCAGTCTCGAGGAACACGAGCGGATTCGCCTCTTCCTCGGGCGTCGGTGCGCGGAATTCCGCGACGACCGAGATGTGGTACTCGGCGACGACCTCATCGCCTACCTTCACCTCATCCAGACGCTCGACCTCTTCTCCGGCCTTGATAAGCAAGAGACCGCCCTTGGGACCGCGGATGCCGACCTTGCGCGTCGCCAGGTCAACCGACTCCACGATGCCGCTGACGGTCATGGTCTGCCAGTGCTCCACGATCTCATACTCCGCAGGCGCCTCCTCCACGGGAGCGGCGGTCTTGGCCGGTGCCGCCTTCTCAACCGGCGCGGCGGTCGTCTCCGCCATCGGTGCTCCCGAGCCACTCGGGCTGCAGCCTGACAGAACCAAAGCCACGGCCATGAATCCCATAACGGCCGCGAGCGCGAACTTGCTCTTCATAACATCCTCCCTGTCTCCCTTGTGAGAACCGCTCCGCCTACAATCCCCCAGATATCTCGAGCAGGTAGTCCAGCGTCCTTTCCGCCAGCATAAAGGTCCTGACCCGCCTCAGTCCGCCCTTCTGCAGCAGTTCGTTCCGAAGCTGCCGGGCCGTGGTCCCGAGGCTCCCGGCCATCGTCTCTATCCGTTCATCCACGTCCCGGTCGTCGACGTCGACTCCGTCGCGCCGTGCTATGGCCCTGAGAACCAAGAGGAGCTTCGCCCTGTCGCGCGCCGCGTTCCACTCGGCGCTGCCGGGCGTGGCGCCGGAGTCGTCCCCGAACGAGAGCTCCCACTCGACCACCGCGTCGGGCACATTCGTGTCCATGTTCTCCAGCAGCCAGACGGATGCCGCGTCGCGGCGCTCGGCATCGGTTCCCTCGGGGAGCACCAGCGCCGCCAAATCCGGTATGTCGAACTCGGGCGCCGTTGTGAACCGCGCCAGGAATCGGAGGGGCCGCCCCGGCTCCAGCTCGACGTCACTCACTGAGATGGGCCCTATGGGATTCAGCTTCTCCGCCTCGATGGCCTGACGGCTCAGGCGCTCAACGCACCGGGAGCCGACGTCCGCCCGGATCTCCTTCCGGAAGTGGCTCTCGACCTGCTTCTCCGTGGCGCGGCCCGGCCTGAATCCCGGCACCGCGAGCGCGCCATACGAGGATACCAGGTCGTCGTAGTCGGCCTGGATCTCCGCCCAGTCGGCCTCTACCTCAAGCTCGACTGCGCGCTCGTCCTCAAGGCGAACCCTGTGCGTGAGTGCAGCGAATTATGGGCCAATCGTGCCGACGTGTCAATGGACAGGCGCCGCTGCGCCCACTGTCCCGTCTGCCCACGGTCCAACACCCCGCGGGCGAGCAGACTCGACCCTCCGGGACGCCTGTGGTAGGGTCTAGAGGACATTGCGATGGCCACGCACCGGAGACTCGCTCGCATGCCCAACGACCCAGGACAAAATCTTTGGCACGGCAAGCCCGTCGTCAGATTCCACGCCATGGCCAAGCCCATCGGCCCCACATGCAACCTGGACTGCGCCTATTGCTACTACCTCAGCAAGGAGGGGCTCCTCGACGTCCGTCCGGGCGCGCGCATATCAGGCGAGATGCTCGAGAACTACATCAGGCAGTACATCGACGGGCAGAACTGGAAGGAGATCGTCTTCTCGTGGCAGGGCGGGGAGCCCACGCTCCTGGGCCTCGACTTCTTCCGGAGGGTCGTCGAGCTCGAGAAGAAGTACTGCCCTCCCCACACGCGCATCGAGAACGACCTTCAGACCAACGGGACGCTCCTCGACGACGAGTGGTGTGCGTTCCTGCGCGACAGCAACTTCCTGGTCGGCCTCAGCATAGACGGTCCCCGCGACCTGCACGATCTCTACCGCAAGGACAAGGCGGGCGAAGGGTCCTTCAACGCAGTAATGCGCGGGGCGCGCCTGCTCCGCAAGCACCGTGTCAACTTCGCGACGCTCAGCTGCGTCAACCGCGACACGGGCCGGCACCCGCTGGAGGTCTATCGCTTCCTGCGCGACGAGGTTGGATCGCTCCGCATGCAGTTCATACCCATCGTGGAGCCGAAGGTGTTCCGGACCGTCGCCCCGCAGCACTGGGACCCGGACTCGATGCCGGTCCTTGGCTCCCCGGAAGCCCGCCCGGGAACGCCGGATTCCGTGGTGGAAGACTGGTGCGTCGACCCGGACGACTTCGGCGAGTTCCTCTGCACGGTGTTCGACGAATGGTACGACCACGACCTCGGCAGGATCTACGTCCACTACTTCGACGCCTCCGTCGAGACCTGGATGGGGCGCGTGAACCCGCTCTGCACGCACGGGCCGATGTGCGGCAAGGGGCTGGCCATGGAACAGGACGGAAGCGTCTACGCGTGCGACCACTACGTCTACCCCGAGTACCTCCGCGGGAACATCCACGAGGGAACGATCGTAGAGATGGCCCTCTCCCCCGAGCAGGAGCGGTTCGGCACGGACAAGGAGCGCACGCTGCCGCGCTACTGCCGCGAGTGCAGTTACCTGTTCGCCTGCTTCGGCGAGTGCCCGAAGAACAGGTTCATCCGGACCCCGGACGGCGAGCCCGGGCTGAACTACCTCTGCTCCGGATGGAGGCGGTTCTACTCACATGCGGACGAGCGGATCCGAAAGATCGTAAGGAACATCGGCGGGACCGTATCGATACCTGTGACCGACGGCGCGCTGCGCGTCGACTGGAACGACCTGGAAGGCGACAAGTAGCAGCGGCGCCCGGGAATCGAAGAGGGCGAGAGCCTGTCCTCAGTGGACCGACTTCCGCCCTCTCTCTTTGTACCCCAGCAACACAGCCTGGTCCGCCGCGAGCCCGCTGCGGCGTCTACTCTCAAACTACTTGGGGAACATGAACTGCAGCTGCACCCGGAGCGTCGTGTCTCCCGCGCGCTCGGGACTCTGGAGGTTGTAGTAGCCCTGAACCGAGCCGTTCAGGGGCAGCTTCCCTACGCGGAAGACCTTGCCCACGCCGCCGCCGATCGGAACGGTCCACGTGTTGTCGTCGTCCGCTTCCCAGTTCGCCGTGATAATCGGGCCGCTGGACAGGTACCATCCGTCGGGCATGTTGAAGTTCACAAACGGCTGCACGAGCATCGTGTTGACGTCCCCCCTGTCGTCGTTGCCGGCGAACGACCAGATGTTGTTGGCCAGGGCGCCGTAGACCCAGGGTCCGCTCATCTTGAGCAGGACGACCGACGGGCCGATACCCCACTTCTCACTGCCCAGTACCTCGTCGGTCGCAGAAGGCAACGAGAAGACAGGGCCCACGCCCCAGATCAGCTCGCCCGGCACCGCTGGAGACAAGAACGCGGTGAAGACGATGTCGCCCAACCCGGTGATCCCATCTTCCGGGAAGACGCCGGCAGGAAGGGTCTTAACGGGCAGGATGGTCCGGGTGATGAGATTCCAGTCCTCGCTCACGCTGAGCGGCCAGACGGGCTGGATGTTCAGGACGTTCATGATCTCTTCGTCCGGTCCCGCCCCGAACATCATGTTGTTCTGGAACGGGACGCTGATCATGGCGCCCACGGGGTTCTGCGCCGC
>JALGZG010000120.1 GCA_025782345.1 bacterium
GCACCCGGATTTCGAGCCGATGCCTGTGCTCTACTTCACGCAGCTCATGGCAGTGGCGTTCGGCCTGAACCCGGAGTGCTGCCGCTTCGACCTCAACCACACCGACCCGAGGCCGCTTCTCCGCGGCAAGGGCCTCATGAAGGAGGGGGCGTGAGCAAATCGAAGACCATGATGGAGAGGATCTCGGAGTCGACGAGATCACTGACGACCGGCGTCGACACCAAGGACGTCGAGCACTGGGTGACGATCTACATCATGGGGCGCGGGTACAGCGTGCCTGCCGACCTCACGATAATGACCGCCATGGAGTTCGCCGGATACAAGCTCATCAGGTCCTGCGGATGCCGGCAGGGGTTCTGCGGCGCGTGCGCAACGGTCTTCCGCAGAGAGGGTCAGTACAAGCTCGAATCGGCCCTCGCGTGCCAGACGAGAGTGGAGGACGGGATGTGCCTGGTGCAGATCCCCTTCTCCCCCGCCGAGGCCGCTTACTACGACATCGCGGCGGAGAGCTACGACTACTCGGTCTTCAGCAAGCACTACCCCGAGGTGGCGCGCTGTGTCTCCTGCAACACGTGCACGAAGGCGTGCCCGCAGGACCTCGAGGTGATGGACTATATCCAGTCAGCCATCAAGGGTGATTTCGAGAGTCTCACCGAGCAGTCGTTCGACTGCATCCAGTGCGGGCTCTGCGCGCTACGCTGCCCGGCCGAGATAGTCCAGTACAACGTGGGGCACCTCGGCAGGAGGATGTTCGGCCGCTACGGCAGCCCCGAGCCCGAGCACCTCAAGACGCGGCTGGCGGAGATGGAGCGTGGCGAGTTCTCAAGCGTGCTCGATGCTCTGGTCGGCGCGTCCACGGAGAAGCTCAAGGAACTCTACGCAGCCAGGGTGAGAGAATCCGACGAATAGGGAGGCGAGATGTCTGAGGTCAAGTACATCGGCGGCTACCCGGAGCACATGCGGAAGTCGATCGAGATAGTCAGTCGCTCGCGGGCGAAAAGGAAAGACGCCGTCCCCGCCGCGATGTCCGCGGAGCAGCGCGAGGAAACGCTGCAGGTCCACCCGGACTACGCCCCCGGGGGCAAGAGAGAGCTCAAGATCGGGCCGAACAAGGGTGACCCCGTGCCAGTTCCGGTGGCCGACCTGCTCGAGTCCTACCCGCTCATCGACGAGACCGAGGTAGATCTGAGCGTGGCCGACCACGAGGTTGATGTGATGATCATCGGTGGGGGGCTCGCCGGGACCGCGGCCGCACTTCTGGCACAGGACCAGGGCGTGGACCGCGAGAAGATATTGCTGGTCAACAAACTGAGGCACGGTGACTGCAACTCCATCATGGCCGAGGGGGGAACACAGGCGGCGGACCGTCCGATAGACCCGCCGGACAGGCACTTCCTTGACACGATCGGCGGCGGTCACTACGCGAACAAGCCCGAGGTCGTCAGGGCCCTGGTCGAGGACGCGCCCCTGGTCATGCATTGGCTCGAAGAACTCGGAGTCGTCTTCGACAAACGCGACAACGGAGACTACGTCGAGAACTGGGGCGGTGGCACCTCCGCGCGAAGGATGCACTCGTGCCGCGACTACACGGGTCTTGAGGAGTTCCGGGTACTGAGAGACGAGTTCAGGACCCGCCGCATTCCCTCCATCGAGCACTCACCGGTGATAGAGCTCACGACGGATGAGAGCGGCCGCGCGACGGGCGCCGTGCTCTACAACCTTGAGACCGGGGCATACCAGGTGGTGAGCGCGAAGGCCACCGTCCTCGCGACCGGCGGCTTCGGCCGCCTGCACATCCGGGGCTTCCCCACGACGAACCACTACGGGGCGACGGCCGACGGCCTGGTCCTCGCCTACCGGGCGGGCGCGAGGCTTCGCGATGCCGACACGGTGCAGTACCACCCGACCGGCGCCGCCTACCCGGTGCAGATCGTCGGCTTCCTTCTCACCGAAAAGCTCAGGAGCGCGGGCGCACAGCCGATCAACAAGGACGGCGAGGCTTTCGTCTTCCCGCTCGAGCCAAGAGACGTAGAAGCGTCGGCGATCATCCGCGAGTGCTACGTGAGAGAGAACGGCATCACCACGCCATCCGGACTGCGCGGCGTGTGGCTGGACACGCCGTTGATCGATGCCATTCACGGCGAGGGCTACATAGAACGCGCGTTCCCGGCAATGAAGCGGATGTATGCCAGGTTCGACATAGACATAACGGTGGACCCCGTCCTCATCTTCCCGACTCTGCACTATCAGAACGGTGGAGTTGAGACCGACCCCGATGGCGCCACCAACATCGAGGGGCTCTGGGTGGCCGGAGAGGTATCGGGAGGTGTTCACGGTAAGAACAGGCTGATGGGCAACTCAACGCTGGGCACGATGGTGTTCGGCAGGCGCGCCGGCACGGCCGCGGCCGCCTACGTCAAGTCCGCCGACGCGGGGGAACGCACGTTCCGTCACGTCAAGCAGTTCGTCGAGCTG
>JALGZG010000221.1 GCA_025782345.1 bacterium
TATCCGGACCAGAACCGCCGGGTTCCGGTGGTTGATGGAGACCAGCGAGGCGGTTGCACTTTCGATATCGTAGGTGAAGTCCGCCAGGAATTCCAGCACTTTGAGGGAGATGTCCGTGCCCGGCACCTCGAACTCCTCGTTGAACGGGACCGCGATCGTGCTGAGAGGTAGCTCGCCGTGCTCCGTTAGGACGACGATCCCGAACAGCACCTCTCTGACCGAGGTCGCGGACGGAAGCATCTCGTTCTGGTAGAGACCGACCCCGTTGTGGATGAGGGGCCTGTTGACTTCGATCCGCTGAGACAGGACTTCCTCTCCGTCCTCGATGACGACGACGTCGGAGAAGTACTCGGAGACCATGCCTTCGTCGGTGAACTCGGTGCTGGCCGCGTCCACGCGGATCGTGAAACCGCCCTCCGGAACCTCCATCTCGTCTCCCGCGGAAAGGTACACGGGCGCCGCATACCGGAACCCGAAGACCGCCGTCACCACGGCCGCGGCCAGTATCACGACCATGGACATGTGAAGAAGGAGCGACCCGACCCTGGATGCCCGGCCGCGACCACCGACGGCGGCCAGCTTCTTCAGCCTGCCGAACGAGCACCCGACGAGAGACACGGCGAGTACGGCGGCAAAAAGAAGGAAGTACCACGATGCGAAGATATCCGACAGACCCGAGCGATAGACGAACGACCCGAGCACCTGTCCGTAGCGGTCCGTGTACGCGTCCGGAGACAGGTTCTGACCGATCGTCACGCCAAGGAGCGACATGACGGCCAGGACCGCGAGAATCCACACCGCGCCCGTCATCGAGGAAAGCCACCGGCGGAACTTCTTCAGGAAGACGGCCGGTACGACCACGGCCGCCAACACCAACCAGAGCGTCAAGGAGTCCCCCTAGGTCTGCGTGCTCTTCTTCTCACGAAGCTTCGCCAGGATCCACTCGATCCACCCGTCCATCCCCTCGCCGGTCACGGCGGACAGCTTGAGTATCTCACTATCAGGATTCAGCACGCGTATCTCTTTTTCGACCTTCTCGACGTCGTAGGTCAGGTGCGGCAGAAGATCGATCTTATTGAGAACCGCGAGGCTGGCCTCGTGGAAGATCGACGGGTACTTCATCGGCTTGTCGTCGCCCTCGGTCGTCGAGAGGAGCACCATCCGGACGTCCTCGCCCAGATCGTACGTCGACGGACAGATGAGATTGCCGACGTTCTCGATGAACACGAGCTCGGCTGAGTTGAGATCGAGCTGCCCCAGAACAGCGCCTACCATCTTGGCCGAGAGATGGCAGCCACCGCCGGTGTTTATCTGGATACCCGATGCTCCGTGCGCCCGCACCCGGTCCATGTCCCGCTCGGTGCTCACGTCCCCCTCGATCACGACGACGTTCATCTTGTCCGCGAGCCGGTCCAGCGTCGCCTCCAGGAGCGTCGTCTTGCCGGAGCCAGGCGAGCTGATGATGTTGAGCACGAGCACGCCCGCTTCGGTGAACACCTTGCGGTTCTCACCAGCCAGCCGGTCGTTCTCGCTCTGTATCTTCTTCTCGATCTCCACTCGGCTCATTCCGTTACCCTCTCTGCTTGTTCCCGCGTTCAGTACTGTGACCTGCCGCGTCCGGTGCTACCGTCTGCCGCGCCAGACAGCGCGTGGATCAGTCGTCGACCTCCAGGGCCTTGATGTCCAGCTCGAGTCCTGCCGTGATCTCGATGTTGGTCGAGCCGCAGTTGGGACAGCCGACCGCGAGTTCTTCGTAGGTGAAGTCCCTCCCGCAGTCGCGGCACCGCCCTGAAATAGGGATGTCGTTGATCACGAGTTCCGTGCCCGCGTAGGGACCGCCTGACGTGATTACCTCGAACGCCTCGCTCAGGAGGACGGGCTCTATGGTCGAGCCGCGCCCGATGTCCAGGAATATCTTCCGGAGCTTCGCGCCCTCATGCTGCTCCATCGTCGAGTCGACGATCTTGAGCATACTCTGGCAGATGGACAGCTCATGCAATCGGTGATTCCTCTCTTCTCGCCGCTCCGTGGCGCCGTGAAGGCGCGGCCGCGCAGGCCCGCGGCTCGCCGCGCCGCGCGTTCAGCAAATCCTGGGCAGCTGGACACCCTCGAGCATGACGACGGGGCGCTCGCCCCCGATCACTGTGCGCAGCCTGACGCCTCCGCCCTCGGACACGGTGCCGATCACGGCCGCGTCGCGGCCCAGCGGATCGTCTCTCATGGCCCTAAGGACGGCGTCCGACGACGAGGACGGTGCGATCACTATCATCTTCCCCTCGCTCGCCATGTAGATGGGATCGAATCCCAGGATATCACAGACGGAACGGACTCTCTGGTCCAGCGGCAGCGCGGACTCGGTCATCGTGATCCTCACGTCTGAGCGGGAAGCTATCTCGTTCAGCGTCGTCCCCAGGCCCCCGCGGGTCGGGTCGCGCATGACGTGGACGTCCGGACACGCGGAGAGCACGGCCGCC
>JALGZG010000160.1 GCA_025782345.1 bacterium
GAGCCGCACTCCAGAGCGGCTCGCCCGACGCGCTCGCTCCGAGCACCACGAAACCCATGCGCCTGAGATCAGCCAGGTGCCTGAGCACCTTGTAGGCGGGGATGCGCATCTCACCCGACAGCGCCAGGGCGGTCTGCGGACGACCCTTGAGGCGCAGGCGGATCTCCTGAAGGGCGCACTCGTCGAGAACGACCTCCTCGTACATGCGCCCGAGTTCGTGGAGCGTGAAGACCTCACCGTAGACGTTGCCGTCCTGCTGGAACTCGACCCACTTCCCCTCGACCCACCGGAGCTTCTTGTCACTGACGGCGTTCAGAGCCGCGGTCAGTCTGAGCTCGAGTTCCGCGCCCGTCACACCCTCACTCGAACCCAGCGGGCCGAGTTCCGCCACCGCCTCCTGGAAGCTCGTCACATACTCGACGAAGCGGCCGCCCTGCGCGCTCGACATCATCCTGAGGACGAGCCGCTCGGGATTGAGTCCCATCCTGCGCAGGACCCTCCTGGTCACTTCCACCTTGCCCTCGGCCTGGAGATTGCCGATCGAGTAGTGGCACTCGCCCTTGAGGCACGCGCCCACCATGACGCCGTCGGCGCCGGCCGCGAACGACTCCATAATGAGCACGGGGTCGACCCGGCCGGAGCACATCACCCTGACTACTCGGACGTCCGGCGGATACTGGAGCCTCGCCACACCGGCGAGGTCGGCAGCGCCGTACGCTCACCAGTAACAGCAGTAGGCGATTATCTTCGGACGATACGTGTCACTCATCGATCGATCCCGTCTGTGTGCGGGGGGCTGTTCCAGCGCCCTGTTCCAGCCCCTTGTTCCCGATCTTGCTCCCGGGTCCTGTCTCTATGCCTTGTCTCTGAAGGCCACGCGCAGCTGCGCGCCGATCTGCTCGTCGGTGTAGTGGATCATGGTGATGGCCCGCTTGTAGCACGTCGCCGCGCAGGTGCCGCAGCCCTTGCACGCGACCTCTATCATCTTCGCCTTCACGCCAGCATCCGTATCGACCATCTCGATGCCCCCGTACGGACAGATGCGAGAAGCGGGATCGACGCCCTCGACGCGGCGCCCAGCGACTGCTCAACGCTCTCCCGAACGCTACCGGGCCAGCGCGCGGTGCCCGCAACGTAGATCCCGTCGCTGGAGAAGTCCACCGGCCTGAGCTTGACGTGGGCCTCGAGGAAGAACCGGTCCGCGTCCAGCGGGACCTTGAGGAGTCGCGAAAGCCCCTGCGCGCCGTCGTCGGGAACCAGAGGCGTCGCGAGAACGACCATGTCGCAGGGTATCTCGAAGTCCCGCCCCATCACGTCACCCGTCACCCTGACGACGCCCTTCTCAACCGTAGGGGGCTCGTCCTTCGAGTAGCTGATGAACCTGACGCCGACTTCCTTGGCCCGCCGCAGGAGCTTCTCGTTCTCCAGGCCGTAGCACATGAGGTCGCGATAGAGGACGTGGACCCTGCTATCGGGCACTGTCTCCTTGATGAGCAGCGCGTTCTTGACAGCGACCATGCAGCAGATCTTCGAGCAGTACGGATGCTCGGCGTTCCGGGCCCCGGCGCACGTAATGAAAACGAAGCTCGAGCCCTTGAGCCGTCCGCTCGCGAGCTTCCCCTCGAGTTCGATGAGACTAATGACGCGCTTCCCGTCGTAGCCGAGGATCCCCTCCGGAAGGAGAGGATGCGCTCCCGTCGTGACCACGATGGCGCCGCATTCGATCGAGAGTTCCTTTGCCTTCGAGCGCAGCGTGACGGAGTAGTTCCCGATGTAGCCGGCGACATCTGTGATCGTGGCGCCCGTGAAGACCTTCACCCTCTCTTCCGCCTTCACTGCCTCGACAAGAGCGGAGACATACCCGCCCGCGTCGCGACCGCCGGGGTACAACGAGTGGAGCTCTCCGACGAGACCGCCGAGCTTTTTCTCCCGTTCGATGAGAGCGACGTCAAGGTTCTTCCGTGCGATCGCCAGCGCAACGGTCATCCCGGACACGCCCCCGCCGATGACGACGGCCCGCCTGAGCACGGGCGCGCGGATACGCTCCTGGGGCTCAAGCAGGCGCGCCCTCGCCACGCCCATCCGGACGAGATCCTTGGCTTTGGTTGTGCCGGCGTCCCACTCCTCCTTGTGGACCCACGAGCAGTGCTCGCGGATGTTGACGAACTCGAAGAGATACGGGTTGACGCCCGCGTCGGAGCAGGCGGCCCTGAAGGTCGGCTCGTGCGTCAGAGGAGTGCATGCGGCGACCACGACGCGATTGAGTCTATTCTCGGTGATGGCGGTCTTGATGTCCGTGATGCCGGCTTCCGAGCAGGAGTAGAGGTTCTCGCGCGTGAAGACGACGTCGGGCAGCGTCGAGGCGTATTCGGCCACGACGCCGGTATCCAGGAATCCGGCGATGTTCGTGCCGCAGTTGCAGATGAAGACGCCTACCCTGATCTCTTCCATCAGCTCTAGCTACCTCTTCCCGACCGGCGCACCGCTCAGCACGAGCTCGGAGGCTCGCGACGCGGCCGCGCTCGCTTGCGCCACGGACTCGGGGATGTCGCACGGCCCCTTGCAGAAGCCGCAGGCGAAGATCCCCTCCGCGCTCGTGTCCGCGGGCGCAGCGTCGTCCGTCACAACAAAGCCGTACCTGTCGACCTCGACCCCGAGCATGTCGCCCAGCGCGGCGGCGTCCGGGCTCGGGAGCGCCGCGGTCGCGAGGACGACCATGTCGACCATGAGCTTCTCGACCTTCCGCGTCCTCGTGTCCTCGTACCAGAGCACGGGATTGTCGTCGGGGCCCTCCGCTATCTCAGCCACGCGTCCCCGGACGAAGTTGATCCCGTACTCCTCCTCTCCTCTGGTCTGATATCGCTGGAACCACTTCCCCACGTTCCTGAGGTCGGTGTGGAATATGTACGAGACCGACTCCGGATCATGCTCGCGACCCAGCATCGCATCCTTGATCGAGCACATGCAGCAGACGCTCGAGCAGTAGTCGCAGTAGTTGAGATCCCTCGAACCCGTGCACTGCACGTAGGCGACGCGGTGCGCCAGCTGGTCGTCGGAGCGGCGGTTCAGGTGGCCACCGGTCGGGCCCGTCGCGTTGATGAGCCTCTCGTACTCGAGGCCGGTGATGACGTTCTTGATCTTCCCGTACCCGTATTGCGTTAGCGGCGTGGGGTCGAACACCGTGAGCCCGGTGGCGAGCACGATCGCGCCGACGTCGAGCGTGGCGCCTCGGCTCTTCTGCTCGAAATCGACAGCACCCTTCTCGCAGACCTTCGCGCAGACGCCGCACTTCCCGTCCTTGAGATACCTGCAGTAGTCGGGGTCGATGGTCATCACCGAGGGAATGCCCTGATCGAAGTAGAGATAGACGGCCCTGCGCTCGTCGAGGTTCATATTGAAGGCGTTAGGTACCTTGGTCGGGCACTTCGCCACGCAGTCGCCGCAGGCGTTGCAGATGTTCTCGTCGACATACCTGGCCTTGCGCGTGATCTCCACGTGGAAGCCGCCATTCTCGCGGGACACGCGCTCAACCTGGCTGTATGCCAGAAGCTCTATCAGGGGATGCCGACCGGCATCCAGCATCTTAGGCGCCAGGATTCATATGGAGCAGTCGTTCGTCGGAAACGTCTTGTCCAACTGCGCCATGACGCCGCCGATGCTCGGGTTCTTCTCGACGAGATGGACGCCGATGCCCATCTCCGCAAGATCGAGCGACGCCTGAATCCCAGCGATGCCTCCGCCTATGACTAGAACATCACCAGCCAACTTCGTCACCTCACGGTTGAGGTCCTTGTGTGCCCTCTCCCCTTTCACGACTCTGTGCCACCGGCGAGCGCGTCCGAGAGCACGTCCGTCAGAAACGAGATCTCGATGCCGCCGTCCGTATCTTTGTCCTTCGCCGCGCACGACAGATGGATGTTGCATTTCGGGCAGCTGGTAACGAGCGTCGTCGCGCCCGTGTCTGCGGCCTCGCTCAGCCGCTCGAGCTGTATGCTCTTGTTGATCCTGGTGCAGCCGACCCACGCGCTGGATCCGCAGCAGAGTGCCTCCGATCTCACGCGAGGCATCTCCGCCAGCTCGAGGCCGGGCACGCTGCCGAGGAGCGCCCGGGGTTCCTCATAGACGCCGAGGAACCTCCCCAGTCGGCACGGGTCCTGGTACGTGACCCTGGACTCCTTCTCCCCGAACGACAGCCTCCCGCTCTCGACGTGGGACACCAGGAACTCGCTGATGTGCATCATGTCGAACCCGATCTTGCCCACGAACTTCGGGTAGATCTGACTGAACATCGCATAGCACTCGGGGCACGCGAACACGACCGTCCTGGCGCCGCTTTCTTCGATCATCTTCAGGTTCTTGCGGGCGAGCTTCTTGAAGGAGTCCCGGTCGCCCGTCCAGTAGAGGTCGTGGCCACAGCACCTCTCGTCGCGGCTGACGACGGGCCGGACACCGCACGCGTTCATCAGGCGGATGGTGGAGTTCGCCATCCCCACCGTGTCGACGCCGAGTTCACTGAAGACGACGCCGTAGTAGGGCAGGCACCCCGTGAAGAAGAGGACCTTGCCTCTCGATGAAACACGCAGATCATCGGCTACCCAAGAGATGTCCCTGCGCCCGCGCCGCCTCGCCTCGAGCTCCATCAGGGCGCGGAGAATCCCCGCGTGGGTGTCCACGCCCTCGAAGCCGCTCTCCCTGGCACCGATCCTCATCGCCCTGGTAAACTCGTTGAAGTCGACGGTCGAGGGGCACCTGGCGCTGCACGTTCCGCAGGTCAGGCAATCCCAGACTTCGCGCTCGGAGAGCATCGTCTCGTCGTCATCCAGGAGCGCCCGCTCCACCATGATCCTCGGGGAGTACTGCGGGTTCAGGCGCGAGACGGGGCAGCTTCCCGTGCAGATCCCGCATTCCAGGCAGTAGTAGGCCTTGGTTTCCCGGATGGCTTTCTCGAACATGCGTCCGTCCTATCGCTTCCGCTTCGCGCGCGCCGCGGGCTTCTTCCTAGCTGCCGCCTTCGCCTTGCTCGCCTTCGCCGGCTTCTTCCCGGCCGCAACGCTCTTCTTCCGGGACGTCCGCTTCCCGGTGGCAGTTTTCTTCGTCGCCGCCCTCTTCGCCTTCGCCGGCTTCTTCCTAGCCGTCGCCTTCGCCTTGCTCGCCTTCGCCGGCTTCTTACCCGCGGACCTCGACGGGGCGGGTCGCTCACGTCCTGCACGTCCGTTGAGTCCGGCCAGCTCAACGGCGAACTCATCCAGCAGGGCGACGAACCGTCCTCCATCCACGTCGGACGACAGGTCCAGCCTGAGCCTCTGGGGGGCCAGCCCGGCCAGTCCCATCAGGTCCCGGGTCTCCTGGACGACTCTCTCGCAGGACTCGTTGCCGTTCGAGTAGTGGCAGTCACCACTCCCGCAGGCAGCAATCAGAACACCGTCGACATCCGACGAGAACGCCCTGAGGATCGCCGCGGCCGAGACCACCCCGGCGCAGTCGACGGGCACGATGGCCGTGGCGGTTCCATAGGAACGCCCGTCCGCTCCTGCGTTGTCCGCTGCCGCCATCGGATGCCATGAGCACACGAAGGCCAGTATCCTCGGATTGCCTCGTGCCGCTGCCAAGGACTCCCCTTCCTCACCTACGCCCGGCCGTGGCGCTGACCATCGCCAGGAGTTGCCCCGGTGTCAGGTGCCTCAGCATCACCGCCGATGATGGGCACACCTGGGTGCAGACACCACAACCAACGCACCGCACAGTGTCGATGGACGCCGTCTTTATCCCGTCGTCGCTGTCACGCATGACTACTGCATCGTGCGCGCACGCCTCGGCACACTCGCCGCAGCCCCGGCACGTCAGCTCATCGACCGCCGCGACGACCGGCTCGCGCTCGATGACGTCACTGCTCAGGAGCTCGGCCGCCCTCGCCGTCGCGCTGTACGCCTGACTCTGACATTCCGTGACCGTTGCGGGCCAGTGAGCGGAGCCGACGATGAACACGCCCCGGGGCGCAAACCTCCCCGGCCTGAGCTTCGTGTGCGGCTCGGCGATGAAGCCGTGCCGGTCGGATGGCACCCCCAGCAGACCAGCAAGCTCCACCGTCTCGTCGTACGCCACGAGCGGCGTCGCAAGAACCACCAGGTCGTAGCGGACCGCGACTTCCTCAGATGAGATGACGTCGAACACCTCGACGGTGTCGACCCCGACCTCGGGAGGGCGCTCGGGGTCGTACCTGAGAAACGTGACGCCGGCGCTCCGCGCCCGGTCCAGGTCACCGACGTACTGAGCGAACCCGCGCGTCAGGACCGTGATCTCCGCGTTCGGGACCTGCTCGAGCACAGTGATGGTGTTCTTGACGGTCGCCGTGCAGCACACGCGCGAGCAGTAGGGTCTTTCCTCGTTGCGCGATCCGACGCACTGGATCATGACGATGCGCTTCGCAGTCCCCAGGCCCTCACGGAGCATGGCCTCGAACTCGAGCTGGGTGACGACCTTCGGGTTATCGCCGTACTCGAAGAGCCCGTCCGGCACGAGAACATCCGCCCCGGTCGCAAGGACCACGCATCCGACGCTCAGCTCCCTGCTCGAATCTGCAGACTCAACAGTGAGCCGGAAGTCCCCCGCGTGCCCGGCAACGCCCGTGACCCTCGAGCTGGTCCACATCTCCACGTTGGGGTCCCCGGATGCCTCGGCCGCAACCTCACGTACGTACTCGGCGGAGTTGCAGTACGACGGAAAGAGACGGTTGATGCTCCTGAGTGTGCCACCCAGCTCGGCTTCCCGCTCTATCAGTGTGACCGGGATGTCTCTCGCGGCGAGCGAGCGGGCGACGGTCAAACCCGAGATACCTCCTCCTATGACCGCGGCAGAGCGATTAACGTCTGACACGATGGGCTCGAGTTTCTCCGCGCGCAGTGCCTTCTCGACCCCGGCCCAGACCAACCTCAGCGCCTTCGCCGTGGCGGCGGCGCGCTTGCCCCCGTGGACGTTCGCGCAGTGCTCCTTCAGGTTCACGAGGACGGTCCTGTTCCAGTTCACGCCGGCGCGCACGGCGGTATCGCGCATGAGCGGGCCCAGTATCCTCTCACTGCATCCGGCCACAACGACCGCGTCGAGCCCCTCCTTCTCTATCGTGCCGGCGAGCAGGCGCCGCCCCGCTCCGGAGCACCAGTAGCGCGTGACGTGAACGGACACGGGCATGTCCGCTCCCCCGATCTTCGCGCTGAGCTTCGTGAGGTCCACGACCGGCGCGATCTCCTCCCCGCATTCACAGAGGAAGACACCCACGCGGCCGTTCGTCCCGATGCTGGTCATGGCCGGCTCTCCGACTACGAGCTCGTGTAGTGCTCGTCGCACACCACGCACTTGCGCGTGCGGACGTCGTCGCTATCGCCGTGCATGGTCCCGACGGCATCGACCTTGGACAGCTCGAAGGTCCTCGCCGGACACACGGTCGTGCACGTGCCGCAGCTGATGCACCGCGCCGATGGCACCGCGAACGGCGGAAGCACCTCGCTGGCCGCGCCCCTTTCGGCGAATCCGATGGCTTCGGCTCCTACTATCTCGCGGCACGCCCTGACACAGATACCACACAGGAGGCAGGCCTCGTTCTCGAGTGGATACGGCGGCTCCCCCACGCCGAGGCGCTCGCCGAGCTCGCGGAGGATCGCCACCTCCGGGCACCTGGCTATGAGGAGTTCGAGCACGGTCTTGCGGATCCTCTTGACGGCAGGCGTGTCCGTCTTGACGGTGCTCCCGTCGACGGCGGGCGTGACGCACGCGGCGACGTGTCCCGTGCGGCCCCGGTGGCTCAACTCGACCATGCAGAGCCGGCACGCGCCAACCGACTCGAGCGCGGGGTGATAGCACAGTGTCGGAATGTAGATGCCCGCGTCACGCGCCGCCTCAAGAACGGTGGTCCCGTCCTCGACCTTGAGCGTTCGGCGGTTCATCCTGAAGCTGACCATGGACCCCTCGCTCTGTGCGGGCGGTGTCTACTCGATGTAGATGGCGTCGCCGGCGATGGCGTCGAACTTGCAGATCTCGTAGCAGGCCCCGCACTTGATGCACTTGTCGAGGTCGACGTTGTGAGGCTGCGAGCGCGGCCCGGAGATCGCGTTCACGGGGCACACCTGGACGCAGCGCTGACAGCCCGTGCACCTCTCAGGAACCACGCGATACACGATCATGGCCTTGCAGACCTTCGCGGGGCAGCGTTTGTGAAGGACGTGCGACTCATACTCGTCCCTGAAGTAGCGTATCGTTGTCAGGACAGGGTTGGGGGCGGTCTTGCCGAGGCCGCACAGCGACGCTTCCTTGATCGCGTAGGCGAGTTCCTCGAGCCTCTCGATGTCGCCTTCCTTGCCCCTAGCCTCGACAATGTCCGTCAGTATCTCCCTCATTCTCTTGATGCCCTCGCGACAGGGCACGCATTTCCCGCACGACTCCTCCTCGAGGAACGAGACGAAGTAGCGCGCGAGGTCCACCATGCAGGTGTCCTCGTCCATCACGATGAGGCCGCCCGAGCCCATGATGGCGCCGGCCTTCGCAAGCTCCTCGTAGTCGACGGGCAGGTCGATGAGGCTCTCCGGAATGCACCCCCCGGAGGGCCCGCCGGACTGGACGGCCTTGAACTTCCGGCCACGCGGCACTCCACCGCCGATGTCGAACACGATCTCCCGGAGCGTCATCCCCATCGGCACCTCGATGAGCCCGGTGTTCACCACCTTGCCGACGAGCGAGAAGATCTTCGTGCCCTTGCTCTCCTTCGTGCCGATGCCCGAGTACCACTCGCCGCCTCTCTCGACGATGCACGGGATGTTCGCCCAGGTCTCGACGTTGTTGATGTTCGTCGGACAGCCCCAGAGACCGCTCTGCGAGGGGTACGGAGGTCGGGGCCGGGGCCGCCCTTCCCTCCCCTCGATCGAGGCCATGAGCGCCGTCTCCTCACCGCAGACGAACGCGCCGCCGCCCCTGACAACGCTGACCCTGAAGTCGAAGTCCGACCCAAGGATGTCGCTGCCGAGGAGACCGTAGTCTTCCGCCTGTTCTATGGCGCGCGTGATCATCCTCACGGCGTGGGGGTACTCGTCTCTCACGTAGACGAAGCCCTCGCTCGCGCCCATGGCCCTCGCCCCGATGACCATCCCCTCGAGAACGGCGTGCGGATCGGCCTCGAGCAAACTGCGGTCCATGAAGGCGCCCGGGTCTCCCTCGTCCGCGTTGCAAACGACATACTTGCTGCCGCTCTTGCTCTCGGCGTTCCTTGCAAGCTCCCACTTGATGCCCGTCGGAAATCCTGCGCCGCCGCGGCCACGAAGCCCCGAGGTCTTCACCTCATCAACGATCTCCTCCGGCGTCATGTCGAAGAGCGCCTTCGGCAGCGCGGCATAGCCACCGAGCGCGATGTACTCGTCTATCTCCTCCGGATTCAGGAGACCGCGGTGCCGAAGCGCAAGGAGGCGCTGGCTCTTGAAGAAACCCAGGCTCGCAAGCTCGGGGCAGACGTCAGTCTCCGGGAGGCTCTTCCTGGAGGATGTCCTGTCAGACGGGCTCTTCACTCGTAGTTCTCCAGAATGGAGGCGATCTCTTCCTGGGTCACCTTGCCGTGGAAATCCTCGTCGACGACGAACACGGGGGCCAGACCGCAGCACCCGACACACCTGACGCTCTCGAGGGAGAACCGCTCATCGAACGTCGTCTCCCCCGCCTTGATACCGAGCTCTCGCTCGAGCTTCTCGAGTATGCCGACGCCGCCGCTGACGTGACACGCGGTGCCGAGACAGACGCTCACCGTGTGCCTGCCCCGCGGCTTCAAGCTGAACGACTTGTAGAACGTCGCCACGCTGTAGACCCTGGGGAGGGGAATCCCCAGCCTGCCGGCCACGTGCCGAAGCGCGTCGTGCGTGAGGTAGCGCATCTCCTTCTGGATGTCCTGCAGAACGCCAACGAGCCTCGAACTCGCGAAGTCGTGCCTTCTCATGATGGAGTCGATCGCTTCGATGCTCTCGAGGTCCTCGAAACTGACGAGGCGGCGGGCCCTTCGGTGCTCGGCCTCCTCGATGAGCTCGAGTTCGAGCTCGAGAGCGCCTGCGATGACGTCGAGGAGATCCGAGTCCGGTATGGACGCCTCGAGGTAGTAGTAGGCACCGTGCTTGATGGCCTCGACGGCGTCACGCACTGACGGCTCGGTCGCGACCACGACGATGGGCAGCTTTGGGTGAAGATCGTGAATCCTGGTGGTGAGGTCGAGAACGTTCGTCTCGGCCAGGTCGTCGGACAGCAGAACGAGATCGAGTGTACGCTCCCCCAACCGGGCGAAGAGATCAGGCGCAAGACCGGCCGAATCGACATCGTACCCCTCCCCCTGAAGGACTCCGCTGAGTTTCGCTTTCACCTCAGCGGATGCCGTTCCGAGAAGGATCGTCAGTCCATTCATTCTCGCGTGTCCTCTGGGACGTTGACCGCACAGCGCAGAGTCCTGGGGGAATCACCGGGGCTCTGGACTCTGGCCTGGTCTCAGGCCCTCCGTTCCTCGCCGGTCCCGAGCACGAACGCAGGCACGATTCGGCCGCCCAGCACGTGCTCGTCTATGATCTCTACTATCCTCTTCTCATCGAGGTCGGCGTACTTGACCGGCGGCTCGCCGGCGAGTTCCACCGTGGCCATAGGCTCGCGGCAGCACAGGCCCGCGCAACCGGATGTGGCGACGACGACATCGTCGACCGCGCGCTCCTCAAGCGCCGCCCTGGCAGCGTCAAGGACTTTGCCGGCCCCCGAGGCAAGACCGCACGTACCGAGGTGCACGGTGAGCCGGACGCGCCTTCCGGGCGCGCCCAGGCGCGTGCTTTCCCTGAGTTCGGCTCTGAGTGCGTCGAGCCCGTCGCGCGTCAGTCGTGGCATACGGGCAAGGCCGGGACGATTCCCGGCCTCCTCCTTACTGTCGTCGGCTGGAGGCAGGCAGGAAGCGGCGATCCCGCTTGGGGACTGCAGCTCTTGATGTGGTCAGACCGCCGGGAGCTAGACTCCCGCCTCATGCAGCTGTCCAACAAAGCCATACGTGTCGAGGTCGGTGGTGAGAATCGTCAGGTCCGCCCGATTCGCCATCTCAACGACCTCGTCGGCGACCGGTCGTCCGCTCGTCACAACCACGGCGGCGATGTCGACCAGATTCGCGGCGGCCACAACGTTCTTGTGGGTCTGAGTCGTGATCCAGAGACTGCCGGGCGCAGCGCCCGCCATCACGTCGCTCACCATGTCAGAGACAAACGCTCCCTGAACCTCCACGTCATGCAGCTCGGTGAGCGGTTTGAGACCCAGCTTCTGGCTCAGCTCGGCCAGGGTCATCGTTCGGACCTCCTCTTCATTCCGCAGTGATCGGCTGAGTCCGCCAAAGCGCGGCTCACTCGAATCCTGGACCGCGCGCTACGACTGCGATGGCTCGGGCTCCGTCTGGAACATCCCGACGTCCTCGAGCACCGTGCAACGGCAGAGATCGAAGTCCTTCACGAGCCAGCCGGGTAGCACCAGTATCTTCTTGCCAGGCGTCCTGATCCTGTCGTTGAAGTACCTGCCGAGGACGGCCAGCTTCTCTGCCGTTTCGGGCTTGTCAGCGTCCTCGCGCTTGTACAGGAGCGCGCCGTACACCCACGTCTTCTGTTCCTCGCAGATGCGCGCGATCATGTTGAAGTTGCAGTCCGCGGTGCACCCGGAACAGGTCATGAGGCCGAGGAGCTCGTCCAGATGCACCTTCTCGCCGCACTTGTCGCACTTGAGGTTGAACTTGACGGACTGCGAGCTTCCCAGGTAGTCCCAGAAGTGCTCGCCCTCCCGATATTCCTCTTTCGGCGGGATGTGCTCCTCAGCGAAATAGCTGCGCTCTTCCTTGCACCGGAAACACCTCTCCGTGACCATGAATCCGTAACGCACGTCGGCCATGCTCCAGGAGTGTCTACAAGCTTGTTTCGCCATGGCCCCCTTCCTCTCAGTGCCGACCGCCGACCCGACCGCCGTGGGCAGCATCGACGTGCGGCTCTCCGGGCACTTCCCGGAGTAGAACGACCGAGGCACAGTGCATCGCACCATGCCCCTCCGTATCTGGTTGGGCCCCGGGCAATGAAGACACATCTACAGGTGGACTGCTTTGTCCCGGACGGCCTCGTCTGTTCACTGTGCCGTCATGGTATCCCCCGCGCTATTGTCCGTCAAGGACTCTCTGAGTAATGGCCAGTCACGCGGGAAGCGGCGGCGTGCTCGCCACGAGAGGTCCGTCGGAAGCGATCCAGTCCGCCTGATCGCACGGCCGCTGCCGGAGCAGCGACGGCCCGGACTCCTGGAACCGCAGCGCACACGCGCGGGCGCACCGCGTCACATGCCGGCCGCGTCCGGAACTCGGGCGCCGGCGAGCGCCGGGCAGTCGTCCCACCTGTCCCGATGTGGGTCGTCACCGATGCCCCGTCTGAACGCAGGCACCCGTTCCCGCCGTCACTCGCAGCTGTACGCTGCCGTGTGACACCCATCATCCTGCGGCGACTGCCCTATCTATGGCAGTCCGCACTGGGAACAGGTGGCGTCTCTGACGCTCTCCAGGCACATCCCCGGCCTCCGCAGGGCCGATTCCGGCGTCCGCCATCGTTATCTCCTTCGGCACAGTCCTTGCATCTTGTCCAGTTGTAGCAGAAGACCACGACACAAGGGGGCCTGACCAGGCGGCTCCCCGGGGAGGTTCTAAAGAATGCCACTTCCTAAGCAAGTGCTGGTTGCAGAACGCGACCCATCCATCCTCAGCCAGCTGGCCCGTGCTCTGCGAAGCGCAGGCTACGCGACGTCCGAAGCAACGTCAGGGAGAGAGACACTTCGCTTCGTCCAGATGGAGCATCCGGACCTGGTGGTTGTGGGACTCCATCTACAGGATATCGGCGGCAGAGACCTCGCACGGATTCTGGAATCGAACGGCACCTCCGAACCAGTGAGGACCATCGTCGTATGCGACGCCGGTGTCCCGGCCGACGACTGCGCTCTCAAGGGAGGTGCGGTCGAGAGGCCGGTTCTCCGCTGGTCCAGCGTGGACGAGGTGGTCACTCGTGTAAACGGGATGTTCGACCTCTCCGTCAACAACGACCCGGAACTCTTCACAGAACCCATCTCTTTGGGAGCGGTCAGGATGGATCCCGGCGACCTGACCGTCGAGATAGATGGGGCGCCCATCGACCTCTCGGAACGCGAATTCCGCTTCCTGCACACGCTCGCCCTGAACGGAGAGCGGACATGCACACGGGACGAACTCAAGCGCCTCGTCTGGGGGCAGGAAGCGGAGGTCATCGGCAGGACCGTCGACGTCCTCGTCAGCAGGCTGAGGTCGAAGCTGACCTCGGCGACGGGACGCGAGGTGATATCCACCGTGCGCGGAATAGGATACCGCTTCACGGGCTGAACGCGTGAGCGCCAGGGCGTGATCATGCCAGCAGTCAGTGTTCTCGAACAGTCGAAGTGCGATATCGGCGTCACCGGGATGTGGAAGCGCGGCCTCACAGCGAGGCCGCGCTTCATTTGTGCGTCTCCGGTGAATGTCCCCCGGGTCGGTCCCTAGACCGCGGCCATTCGGGCCGCACACGTCACCGGAAGAGCGCCTTGATCACGCCCCAGGTCGTCTCCTCAGCCATGCCCGTCTCGCTACAGGGCACGTACGTCGTAAGGAGCGACGGAGGACACGACCCCGTCACGGTGACAAGCCACGTCCCTACCAGCTCGACGCCCCCGTGCTCGGTGTGCTTGATGATACTCAGAGTGTAGTCGCCGGGCGCTAGCCCCGCGATCACGATCTGGATGTCGAAACAGCACAGGCAATCGCACCCACCCTCGATGAGGTGTTCATACTCGTGAACGTCGATCCAGAAGCCGTCCTGAAGCACCTCGCTGTCCACCGCACAGCAGCAATTGTACATGCTCTGGAGGTGAGAGATCTCGATCGTGCCGTCCGACGTCGTAAAGAACACCTCTTCGTCGCATATCTGCGCGGAGGCGAGCGAGACCAGGAACAACAGGACCAGGATCGCGGCGGTGATGGTGTAGTTTCTCATTCTGACCACCTCCTTGAGACCCCACGGAACACTCGGGCCTCACCCACTACCGGAAGAGCGCCTTGATCACGCCCCAGGTCGTCTCCTCAGCCATGCCCGTGCTGATGCACGCTTCGTACGACGTCTCGACCGACGCGGTGGAATGGCCACTCACCGGGACGACCCAGGTCCCGACCAGCTCGTGAGTCCACGTGCCGTCGAAGTTGTCGTGGACCTTCCACACGCTGACGGTGTAGTCCCCGGACGGAAGCCCTCTGATGGTCGCTTCCGCGGCGAAGCAGCACATGCAGTAGCAGGGACCCACCTCGAACATCTCCCATTCGAAGATCCCGACGTCGAACGAATCCTGTAGAACCTCGATCTCAAGATAGGCGCAGCAGTTGAAGAGGGCCTCGCGGTGGTGCATGACGATCGTGCCGTCGAACGTCTCGAGCACGACCTCCTCACTGCATTCCTGTGCCCAGGCGGGTGGCGTGGCGAGGATGGCGACGGCCGCAACGATGGCGAAGAAGGATATTTTCATAGCGGACCTCCTTCCTCTACGAACTGGCGGGCGCCCCGCTCGAATTCTCGAGCGCGACCTACCGGCATTGTACCACTGCGTCGGGAAGGTGGCAAGGGGAGAGACTGAGGGCGCATTCAGGCGTGGTCAGCCGTTGATCACGCCTCCACCGAGCACGGCGTCACCGTCGTAGAGAACGACCGACTGGCCGGGCGCTATCGCCCGCTTCGGCTCCTCGAAGCGAAGTCTCAGGCGCTCGCCCTCGAGCACGGCGGTGCACGAACAGGGGCTCGCGGCGTAGCGGATCTTCGCGTCGGCCCGGAACTTCGCGGCGGGAGGCGCCCCGGCTATCCAGTTGAGGTCGGAGGCCGTGAGCTCCGAGGAGTACAGCTCCTCATCATCGCCGACGATGACCGCGTTGCGCGCGGCGTCGATACGCAACACGTACGTGGGCCTGGGCCGCGACAGCCCCAGCCCACTCCTCTGCCCCACGGTGTAGAGAGCGATACCCCCGTGCTCGCCGAGCACGTTCCCCTCGAGGTCCTCGATGGGGCCGGGCCGCATGGCCTCAGGTCTCATCAAACGGAAGAAGGCGGCGACGTCACCGTCCGGGACGAAGCAGACGTCCTGGCTCTCCGGCCGCTCCGCGATGGATAGCCCCGCCGCCCGGGCCGCGTCCCGCACCTCGGTCTTGGTCATACCACCGATCGGCATCAGCACGTGAGAGAGCTGCTTCTGCTTGAGGACGTAGAGGAAGTAGCTCTGGTCCTTGGAGCGGTCCCTCCCCTTCCGCAGGAGGTACGCGCCGGTAGATTCGTCGCGCGTGACGACCGCGTGATGCCCGGTGGCAAGCCGCGTGGCGCCCAGGGCAGCCGCTTTCTCGAGGAATGGACCAAACTTGATGAAACGATTGCAGGTCACGCAGGGGTTCGGGGTCCTGCCGCTCGCGTACTCGGTGAGAAACTCGCGAACCACGGCGCCCTCAAACGCTCCGCGCATGCCGAGCTCGTAGTGACGTATCCCGAGTTCGCCCGCAACGCGTTCGGCGTCCCTGATGGAGTCTGGGTCACAGCAGGTACGACCACCGCTCCCGGAGTCGGTGCCGCAGGGCCATATTCTCATGGTGAGGCCGATGACCTCGTGCCCCTGCTCCTTCAGAATGTGAGCGGCGACGGAGCTGTCCACTCCGCCGCTCATGGCAACCGCTACCTTCATGTCACCCGCTCACCGTAGTGTGCCGTCGGTCAGAACTCGTACCCGACGGTCACGTAGATCCCGTGGTTGACCACCTGCTTGCTCTCGTCTCCGTCGGCGTACTGCTCGCGGACGTAGGCGGCCTCGACCGAGTACTCCTCGAACCTCACCGTTCCACCGAGGCCGGCCGCGTACTCGGGCGCTAGCTTCCGGTACTCGGGCTCGTCCGTGCTGTCGGGACCGGACCCGATCGGCATCGAAAACCCGGCACGAACCGTCAGTTGCCCGTCCAGCAGCGTGCCCTCCCCGCCCACGGCCACCGTCCCGAGCGCGCTGTCGAATTCGTCTCTCTCTCTCACGTTCTCGTTGCAGTCCGCGCACTCGCCGGTATCGTAGTAGGCCGCGAACGTCGAATTCGCCTTGTCCCAACCCTCGTGGATGTAGCTCGCGTAGAGCGTGTAGTTATCGGCGGGGGTGAAGCGCAAACCGGCCACGGCAACCGGCTCGGTCCTCGTGGTACCGGTATCAGTGCTGTCGGGCTCCCCGACCTCGGCGTGCCAGTTGCCGGAGACGTCAACCTTCGTACTGAAACGGTAGCCCAAACCGAACGCCAGACGCTCCGTCGCATCGAAGGTCATCCCCACGGCGAGCGAGGCCGCGATACCGTCCATCTCGGCCCTTCTCTGACCCGGCTCACTTGCGCTCTCTTCGAGGTTCGCGATCCCCACGGCGACCCCGATGGTCCCTTGGCCATCCACGCCTATTCTCGCTGCCGCGAGCACCTCGAAGAATCTCAGGCTGCCCTGGAATTCGCCCTTGTACGAAGAACCGCCCTCCCGCTCGACCACTTCGAGCTTCCTGTACGACGGGCAGGAGTAGCCGATCCCGAGAGCGTACATGTCGGTGCGCTTGGCCGCCACGACCTGCGAGAAGAGGAAGACATCATCCGACGCGTCCAGGTCCTCAGGCAGATAATAGCGGTTCTTCACGTTCATCCGCATCGTGGCCTGACCGGAGACGCCTGGAAGGTTGGCGATGACGGCAGGATTGAAGAAGTAAGCCGAAAGACCCCCGGCCGCGGCGTTCGCGCGACAGAGGGCCGCTTCCTGCGCGTTCATGAAGTGCGTGTACGTGCGTGGGACGTCACCGATGGTCGTGCGTGCCTCCGTCGCGGCGGCGTCAGCGGCGACGACGACCGCCAGCACAAGCACGGTGAGCGTCAGAAGGAGATGGCGCATGCTCCCTCCCTATGGGTAATTGGGGTGCGTCCGGCCGTGCCCGCTCAAAGCGACGGGCTATCTGTACATGTTCTTGATGCGGCCCCACGTCGCTGCTTCTACCGGTGTCGCCGACTCAAACTCGATGAAATCGACGCGGGCCATCCCGCCGGAGACGTGCTGCACCAGCAGGAAGTACGTCCCGGCGTCCACGCAGAACCCGCTGCTCCCGGCAGCGGTGAGCAAGGGGCCTCAGCCAAATCCGAAACCGTCGACCAGCACGTAGTCTGCCCTGAGCTCCTCCCCGGGCACGGGGCAGTCCAACAGCCTGACCACGAGCCGGACCGTGTCGTCGTACGCGCTCTGGTAATCGATTCTCGAACTGTAGCAACCATCGTACGCAAACGTCACCCTGAGCTTGAACCACTCGTCCGGGCGATCCAGTCCATCGACAGCGAGCCCTCCGCTCGCGTAGCTGCAGTACGACGCCCTGATGTCCTCGCCACCCTTGTTGTAGAACCCGTACGCCGGGAACTCCTCGGCCTCGATCCTGAGATCCTCCGCGGCGAGACTCGCCCCGGACAGTCCGGCCAGCAGGACCACCGCGATCACCACCTGTGCCAGGTGGCGACTGGAAGGGTTCGCCCTCTCGATCATGATGTCTTGCCCCCGATGCTGCGAGTAGGTAGAACGTCCTCCCGGCCACCGGACCTCTGCACGAAACGGGCCGAACCGGGCTCAAGCGCGCCACGGGCACCCTCGTAACACACGTACCCTCTCAATGGGATGCGTGCGCGCGCCCGACGTCGCCCGTGTTTCCCTCCGGAATCTCCTCCCAGAGGGAATCGCGGGACGGGCCTCAGTGATAGAGTTCCCTCATCACGCCGAACTCGAACCTCCGCCCGGCCTGCGGGAAGCCCTCTTCGTCCTCGTAGAGCACGTCCAGGGCGTTCTCCACACCCACGAAGAAGTCGCCCCACGCGGTTGCGTAAGTACCTCTCAGATCCATCAGAACGTAGGGTGGTAACCCGTCGCCGTTCGACTCGGGCCGCGACCCCACGCGGGTCACGCGCGCCAGGCACGTGGCCGGACCCCGCGAATACGTGGCCAGTGCGACCAACATGGTCTTCGGCACGTAGGGCACATCGGCGCCCGACCCGGAATCGCGAGCCGACGTCATCGCCACACTCAAGTCGACATCAAGCTCTCTGGAGAAGCTGTGACGCGCGCCGACCTCCGCTCCCCACGACGTCACCGACCCGACGTTCCTGCAGGGATCTCCGCCACCCGCCGACACGATCATGTCCTTCACCCACTGCTCGAACACAAGGACCGAGAGCCTGGAGCTGCCCAGGATCCTCTTGGCGACCTCGGCCTCGACCGATGTGCTCATCTCGGGCCGGAGATCCGGATTGCCGATCTCGGGACTGAACCACTCCTTCAGTGTCGGGAAGCGCGTCTTCATCCCACCCAGGACGCGCAACGTGTAATCCGCGGGCAGCCGCCGGCTCCACGAAGCCTGCGGATTGACTCTGACGAGTGAAACCCCTTCGCCGACCATGGCATCCGCGTTGACCGCCACGCCCACCAGATCGTCACGCCCCAGAGCGACCATGTCCTGGCCGAAGAGAGACATGGTCATGGCCTCGTGGTTCCGCCACTCTTCACCGATATCCGACTGCAGTGACGCGACGTCGCGCTTGATGTTCAGCCCCGCGGAAAACCGCTGCCTCGTGGACGCGTCCAGCTCCGAGTAGACGTAGCCACCGTAGACCCGGTTCGACACGCTCGACAGCCAGCGCCGGTCAGTACGTTCGAAATCGGAGTAGGCGGCGAGCTGGTTGTCATTGGTCCCGTAGAACACTTTGCTTTCGACGAACAGCGCGTCGCTCGGCTTCCATCCCACCGACCCGACGGTGCGCGTCTCCCGCCAGTAGGGGAACCGCCAGAATCGCGGGCGGCTGGCGCTGGTCGACGCGGGGACGTCGCGTCGTCCGTCCGCCACCTGCATCGATATGGATGCGTCAACGGAACGGGACGGGTTCCACGAGGCGCGACCCCAGACGAAGATATCCTCGCGAGCCGAGAAGTCCCGCGATCCGCCGTCCTCCCACCGCTCCGGGGTGTACGATCCAGGCAGCCCGAACTCGCCTCCCCCATTCGTGGACAACCCACCGTTCAGGTGGACATGCCCCACGTCGCCTCCGCCGGAAACGAAGCCGGAGTACCGGCCGTCGCTGCCCGCGGACAGAAGATAGCCCAGACCCGTTCGTTTGCTCCCTGCCGTCGTCACCTCGATGATGCCGCCGAGCGCGTTCGCCCCATAGACACTCGCGGCCGGGCCCTTCGTGACGCTGATCTTCCCGATGGCGCCGCTCAGGATCATCGCCGAGTTGACGGACCCGGTGTACGGATCCGAGATCGGCACCCCATCTACCAGGACAACGATCTCGCGCTCGGCAAGTCCGCGCGTCGAAAGCGTCGCCTCGCCTCGCGAGTTCGTCCTGACGACCATTCCCGGCACGAGGCTGAGGGCTTCCGACAGGTTGTCGGCGCCCACCTGCTGGATATCCTCCGATTCCACCTCGAACACCGAGTAGGGCCCGAAGAGCCTCGAACCGACCACCGTGAGCTCGGGAAGCAGCCAGTACGTTCCGGCGGGACCCACGCCCGCGGCGACACGCGACGACTCGGACTGCTGAGCCCGCGCGCCCGGGACGCCTACGGCCAGCAGAAACGCGACCACGAGCACGACCGGAAGCGCCGCATTTCCTCCCCCGCTCGACGACCCGCCGGCGTCGTCATCACGGCCACCGATCCCCATGGATCGGCGCGCCCGCGCGTAGGGAGCGAGCATAATCCTGTCAACGAAGAGCACGGCACAAACCCCCAAGGCTGCGTGAACCAGCAGGAGAGAGAGAAACACCAGCATGGCCTGTCCGGAACCCAGAGACTCCTGCCCCACGATCAGGCCAACAGTGAACGAGTAGACCTTCGCCGGACCGAGGCCGGCTATGTAGCCCTGCACCACGAACGGGTGAACCATGGCCCACATCACGGCGAGGATACCGGCAAGCATGCGCGCCCGGAGCCTGGAACTCGGCCAGAGACTCAGCACGAGCTCGACGATGAGCGCCTCGGCGACGATGCCGATCGCCGCGAAGACGGCGCCGCCGAACCCGGACGCGAGACGCACTCCGGCGGCGACGACACCGATCAGTATCGACGACCACCTGCGCGGCACGCTGCCGCGTGCGGTGAGCAGTATGACGACGCCGAACGTCGAAAGGAATGAGCCGCCGAACGGGATGTGCCACGTCTTGATCATCCCGCCAACGGTGATCTCTATTACACCCCACAGCGCCGCCATCAGACCAAGGAGAGCTATCTCCCTGCTCGTGAAGCGGCCGTGCCTCCGTGCGCCGGCGGGTTTACTCGAGACCGCGCGTTCGTCGGTGTTCATGACCCGCTCTTCCGTTTCGCCACAGGTGGTGGCTGGAAACCGGCCACCGACACCCCCGGCACATCACCCATACCAGAATCACACGTGATACTACATGAGAAGCCATCACTCTGCAACAGCGTCGGATTCGTCGTCACCTCGCGATTGGCTCTGCCTGTCCGCCCGCTCCCGAACCGCTGCTTCGTGTCCCGCATCGCCCAGGGCGGTCTCCATCGCGATCCACGTCTCCCAGAAGGCGTCGCCCGAGGCGCCGAGTTCGACGGCCTTCTCGAAGAGGATGCGCGCCTCCGGGTGTCGCCCCAGCGTGCCCAGTATGCCTGCCTTGAGCGCCCTCACCTCCCACATGTTCGGGAGGATCCGGATGACGTCGTCGAGCAGAGCGGCTGCTTCGCGCCCTCGCCCGGAACCATGCAGCATCAGCGCGAGGTCGTGCTTCGCCGCGGGGTTGTGCGGCTGTAGTTCCGCCAGCCGTCTCATCACCTCGAGCGCCTGCTCCCTGTCATCGAGAGCCCAGTAGCATCGGCCCAGACCCCGAAGCACACCGGTCGGGTCCGGCCTGAGTTCCTCGGCGCGCTGGTACGCCGCTACGGCCTCCGAGTATCTCCTCCTCCGGGAAAGAAAACCACCGTAGGCCAGGCTCGCGCCCCAGTCACCGTCGGACAGATCCGCGGCGCTCCGGAACATCACCTCCGCATTCTCGAACTCCGAGGCCCTCTCCAGGTGCGCGCCGAGTTCGATCCTGTAGGAGGGGTTGTGGGGATCCAGCGCAACGGCTGCCTCAAACTCCCTCCTGGCGCGCTCGGTGTCGCCACTGCGTTCGGCGGACCTCGCGATGTTGTGGTGAGGAGCTGCGAGACCGGGGGCGAGCGCCAGGGCGGCTTCGAACTGAGCGACGCCGTCCTCGCGTCGGCCAGCTTCGTCGTAGGCTACGCCGAGGTTGTTGTGGCACAGCGGGACACCGGGCGCCAGCGTGCACGCGCGCTCGAGGGCGTCGATCGCTGAGTCGATGTCTCCGCGCTCTATCATCAGCATGCCATGCTCCGCGAGCGCCGTCGCGTAGACCTCCGCGGTCCGACCATCGAGCGTCGTGTCCGCCGCCAGCTCGTCGAGGACGGACTCCCAGAAGCTGTCGTGTTCGAGCCGCGCGTCCTCCCGGAGCGAGCCGACGGGGCTCTTCCCTATCTCGACAAGTATCCCCCGCGAGATGGCGCGGTCGAGGAAGAGACGGCGTCCGAGATCGGGGTCGACATAGATGGGACGTTCCCCCACATTCATCGAAACGAAGAGCGGAAGGTAGTTGCCGACGGGCACCGAGTCGCGAGCCCGAGCTTCCAGGGCGGTCGGCGGGCCCTCGAAGCTGTAGCAGAGTTCCCCCTCCGTCGGGAAGCGCACGTCGGGATACCAGCGCTCGAGGTGCGGGGCGTGCTCGCGCACACAGACCACGGCGAAGTCGTCGCGAGTCCGCTCCACGTGGCGTTCGTACCACAGCGGGAAGAGGACCCTGTCGGCCATCGTCACCACTATCCCATCGGGAGCAACGAAGCTCAGCATCCGCTCGACGTAGAGCCGCCCGTCGTTCCGCAGCCTGAGATCGTTCTGCGACCAGTTGCCTCGCGCGTGCGGCACGGCTACGGCCAAGGCGGCCGCCACCGCGAGCCAGCCGGCGACAGGCGCCGCTCGACCCCACCACTTCCCCGACGCCACGGCCGACAGACCGAATCCGCCCGCGACGGCGAGCACCGCGTAGAGCGGGATGTAGTAGCTGCCGATGTCGGGGATCCTGCAGACCGCAGCGTGCGCCAGAACGAGAAGGCCCCAGCCGGCCAGGACGAGTGCTATGACCCTCGTCCTCCTGAACAGCACGACGAACCCGGGTACCGCGAGAAGGAGCACGGTCCACGTGACCTCACGGGGCACGCCGGACGCGAACACCGTCATCTTGTGGACGACCTCCACGAGGGGCGCCGCGAACAGCCTCGGCGCGTACTGCGCTCCCACGATGTGCTCGAGGAGCTCCGGCCACGTGCCGACCGGCGCCCAAAGGATCGCGGGATCGTGGGCGGCTCTCAGAGGCAGGTAGGCGTAGAAGGACAGGCCGACAAGGATGAGCCCGCAGCCTGCCAGGATCGACCGGACCGACGGACGCCGCCGGAGTAGCCCCAGCACCAGCAGCGGCAGGAGAAGCGCGGCGGTCAGGTGGTGCGCGAGTGCCAGACCGAGCGTCAGGCCCAGCAGGACGATGGGGCCCTCTCCGGTCAGATAACGGGGAAGCCCCGAGCTGCCGGCAAACGCCCCTGCTCCGCGGCTCGCGTGGTTCCGAAACCAGACGGTGAACAGAAAGACGGCGGACAGCACCAGAAAAGCCGAGAGGGAGTAGACCTCCGGCACTACCGCCTGCGACCAGAAGGTCGGACCGAAGGCCAGAGCGAATCCCGCCAGCAGCGCGCCGGCGACGCGTGGAAGCAAGGGCCGGTCAGGCCTCGACTCCGAGGGGCCCGTCCCCACCCACACGATGAGGGCCGCGGCGGCGACTGCCCCCGAAGCGAACAGGGCCGACAGAAGCGACATCGTGTAGAGCGGATATCCAGGGGGATGTGCGACGCCTAGCGTCGCCGCTACCGCAACGAACTCGGCGGAGTCACCCCAGTAGAGCGACCGCGCCGCCGTGGTCGCGAACGCCGCGAAAGACGCCCCGAACATCGTGAGGGCAAGGACACAGGGGACTTGCGGCCGTCTGAAGCGGAATGAGGCCAAGTATGCTCTCCTGGGGGACAGCGAGCGTCGGTCCGTACATCACGTGCCCGGCAGCGCGGAGATGCTACCACGCACCCGCCCGTCTGTCGAGTTGACCAAACGCCTGTCAAGCCGGGTCATGCTTGACTGCCCAGCGAAGCTATGCTATGCTCTTTGGTCCAGGTGAACGGTGGTAGCGGAAAGAGTCGGCGAGATGCTCGACCGACACGCCCCGAAGCCGGAGGTAGAGCATGACGAGAGTGCTAACGTTTGTGATCGTTGCGGCACTGGCTCTTCCGACCTTCGCGACAGACTCCAGGCTGGGCGCACCTGACGCCGACTGGCCGGAGTTCCAGTTCTACGGGACCCTGCTGGTCCAGGCTGAGATCCTCATCTGCCTGGACACGGACGCCAATCCCGGCTTCTCCGACCCGACTCCTCTCTACTACGCAGCCTTCAGCGCGGCGGGAGCGTCGCCCATCGCGACGTGTGCGGTCGAGGTGTCGGGCGGAACGATCAACTTCCCTCCAGACCTCACGAGTGACAACTATCCCATCGTCGTCGTCCTCACCAGCGAAAACTGGTGGTCGGCTCCTCAGAACATCGACCCGGCGGACGAGGCTGTTCTCGCAAACTACCTCGATTCGGGAGGGAATCTGCTCATCGTCGGGCAGGACTACATGTACGGCGCGCACCCGACGATGGGAACGTGCACCGGGTTCCCGTTCGACTATCTCGGCCTCGACCACTGCGATCAGGACGTGCTCTGGGGACCAAACACGGCACACATCACGGGCTCCACTGGAGGCATCTTCGAGGGCGAGAGCGTGATCCTCGATTCGGCCAACGTGTTCATCAGCAACCCGTTCTTCCCCGATTGTGCGGACCCGACGCCGTCGGCTCAGTACGGCTTCTACTATGTCGATGCGGCCCGGAACGGCGTGGTCATCACGAACGAGACAGAGACATTCAGAACCGTGTGGTCCGGAATCGAGCTCGCGGGCGCCTCGCCTGAGGCGTTTGGCGACATCATTGAGAAGATCTACGACTGGTTCGTCGGCACCACACCGGTCGAGAGCAGGTCCTGGGGCCATATCAAGGCGCTGTACAGCCGGTAACCTCGGGAACCAGGAACCAGGAAGCGATGCGCGACGGGCGGGAGCTTCTCCCGCCCGTCTGCTTTGTGCCACGCCCCCGCGGACGACCTCTCGTCCGGTGCTCCCCCGAACCGTGCACGCGGTTCCGCTTCCTGACGCCGCACACGGTTCCGCTTCCTGACCCCGCACGCGGCTCCGCTTCCTGACCCCGCACGGTTTCCCTCGCGGACCGGTCGGCACTCCCCTATACTCGCGGTATCACTCGCGACACAGGAGCCAGAGACATTCACGCGGGCAGCGTCGGTAAGGTGGACGTTCCCTGTGGGTCAGGAGTTCTTATGGAACACGAATCCACTGCGCCGAAGCACGACGCACCGCTCGAAGTCGCCTACACGGCCAGCGGTGAGATGGAAGCGCAGGCCGTCAGGTCGGCACTCGAGGCGGCGGGCATCCCCGCGGAACTCAAGATGGAGGCCGCACAGAGGCTCTTCGCGGTCACCGTCGACGGTCTGGGCGCCGTCAGGGTGATGGTACCGGCGGACCGGCTGGAAGAGGCCAGGTCCATCGTCAAGAACCCCGCGATACCAATCGAGGATCCGGGGACGCCGGCCGGTCAGTGAACATCCGGAGCGACCATGGCACCGACAGGGTTCGAAAACGACCGCATGTGCTTCGCCTGCGGCAAGGACAATCCCGATGGACTCCAACTGGAGTTCGAGTCAGTAGGCAGCGACGTGCGCACATCGGTGACCTTCCCGAGCAAGTTCCAGGGCTACTCGGACGTGGTGCACGGCGGGCTCGTGAGCACAGTGCTGGACGAGACGATGGCCACGCTCCTGAACAGGATGGGCTACCTAGCCCTGACGGCGGAGCTGTCCGTCCGGTTCAGAGAGCCGGTGCGCGTCGGCGAGAGGATCGACGTGACAGCCAGCCTGCTCGAGAAGCGGGGCAAGGTCTTCAGGCTCGTAGCGACCGCCTCGCGACCGGACGGCACCGAGGTGGCCACGGCCGAGTCGCGGTGCTTCCAGGTGGGACTCGTGCGGGAAGACGCGTAGCAGCGGGCTCCGGCCCTGCGGAAGAAACACGAAACGGGCGGGAGGAACAAGCGTTCCTCCCGTCTTGCGTGTCCTATGGGAGTGAGCGGTTCTGCGTGAGCGGCGTCGACCCGCCGTTTCGACTAGCGATTGACGAATACCAGGAATTGTGATATAATGGATTGTATATATGCGTGCTAGACTGCTGGGCACACCGGCCGCGAAAGGACCCTACCGTGAGAGTTGTAACTCCACCGAGACATCTGCGAGCTGTCGTTCTTCTGACCTGTGTTGCCGCCGCCATCAGCGCGTCGGTCCTCCTGTCGGTGCGCGCGCGGGCCACGGACGCCCCCGCTGCCCCGAAGCCAACTGCCGCGCATCGCGAGGTCCCGCCGAGCGTAGAGGTCATCTCGGAACGGGATGACAGCGTCACGCTCCGGTTCGAGGCGACCGAGCGGTCCAGCCACGGGTCCAGATCGGTCTTCGTGCGGGTGCCCGATTCGGGCCGGATCGAGACCGAACTCAGCGATGTTCCGGGGCTCGATGCTGCGAAACTCGTCGAGATTTCTGAGCCGGCAATCATGAGAGACCTGCGGGTCGTGCACGTGCTCTTCTCCCCCACGCCTGCGGGGGCTGAGACGGAAGACTACGCCCGCTCGCTCACGGTAACGTTGCGCGCCACGGACGTGCCCGGCATCAACGAGAAGAAGGAGACAGGCCGCGGGCTCTCGCGCGCCTTCCACGGTCTATACAAGAGCACCGTCATCAACTACGACGCCGAGGCCGCCCTGGAGGCCCTGGCGGCGCAGGCCCGCGACGGACGTGACCCGCTGCCGTTCGGCGCCAGCTATCTGGCCATATCGGTCAACAGCTATGCCGACGAGGTCGAGCCGCTGGTCGAGTGGAAGAACGCGAAGGGCATCCAGTCGAAGCTCGTGACGCTGTCGGAGATCGGCTCGACGGAGGCCGAGATCAGAAGCTACATCCAGACCGCCTACGACACGTGGGAGGTCCCACCCGAGTACGTGCTCCTCGTCGGTGACGTGGAGGAGCTCCCCGGGTACGACAGCCTGACCTACACGGACAACTACTACGCCACGGTCGAGGGGGCAGACTATCTCGCCGACATCATCGTGGGGCGCATCTCCGCGGACACGGGCTTTCAGTGCGCGACTCAGGTCGCGAAGATCTTCGGGTACGAAAGGACCCCTCTCGTAGACGACCCGAACTGGCCGATGAGCGCGTCGATGTGGGTGCACGACGACTTCGACGGGGGCGACTGGATCTACTACATGAACACGTGGCGGATCTACGACCAGATGGAACTGGCCGGGTTCTCGCCCATCGACACGCTCTTCCACAAGAACGGCGTCAGCCGGAGCCAGATCTACGCGTCCGTCAACGAGGGCAAGGGTTTCATCAACTACCGCGGGCAGGCGTGGATCAACTGGCTCGAGCCCTTCAACCTCAACGCCGACCTCACCACCAACGGGTGGAGGCTTCCGGTCGTCGTCTCCGGCACGTGCGCGACCGGCAACTACGAGTCCGACGGCTTCATCTGCGAGGACTGGATGCGCGCAGGCTCCGCGACCAATCCGAAGGGCGCGGTGGCTTTCTACGCCACGAACACCGCCTTCCCGGGCAGCGAAGAGCTGTCGCTCCGCCGCGGCTACGTGGACGAGGGCTTCTTCGACAGCGTCTTCGAGACCGGCGACGGCAGGTTGGGTGAGGCCTGCCTGGCCGGCAAGATGTGGCTCTATCTCAAGAGCGAGGACCAGATCGACTACGAGGGCTGGAACCTCCTGGGCGACCCGGAGATGAGGGTCTGGACGGCGGCGCCGTTCGCACTCTCGGCCCTGCACGATGGCGGGACCCAGGTGGGAACGTCAGACTTCACCGTCACCGTCATGTCTGACGGCTCGCTCCACGAGGGCGCCCTCGTGGCGTGCGCCAAGGACTCCGAGGTGCTGTCGGTGGGTTACTCGGACGTCAACGGGCAGGTTTCTCTGCCGATATCGCCGACGACGACCGGCATCATGACCATCACGATCACCGACAGGAACGCCGTCCCCTATCAGAGCGACGTGCTGGTCCTCGACAGCGGCCCGTTCGTTGTCTACTCGGACGTGGCGGTGGACGACGCGGACGCCGGCAATGCGGACGGCCACCTGAACACCGGGGAGACATCCGATATCGATGTCGCCCTCTCGAACATAGGTGACGCCGAGGCGCCGACGGTCACGGCAAGATTCCGCACAGATGACCCCTACGTCACCATCATCGACAGCCTGGCGTCCTACGGCAGTCTGGCGCCCGGCGCGACGGAATGGGGACTGGACGCTTTCGAGGTCACCATCTCGCCCAGCTGTGAGAACGGGACGCTCATCCCCTACTCCGTGGTCGTCTTCATCGACGGGACCGAGAGCAGTGTGCTGAATCCGCCACCGCTCTCGGTGGTCACCGCCGAGCTCGCTCACTCGACGACGATGACGGAGGATGGCGGCTCCGGCGGCAACGGCGACGGCAACCCGGGCGCCGGGGAAACCGTCGGACTCGTGCTCACGCTTACCAACGACGGGCTGTCGGCTCTCGAGGACGTCCACGGGACGCTGTCGACCACCGACCCCCGCGTCATCATCACGAATGCGAGCGCGCCGTTCGGCGACGCTCCCGCCGGCGGAACCTGTTCCAACGACGAGATATCGTTCATCCTGTCGATCTCGCCGACCGCCACGAGCGGACATGTCGTGCCGCTCTCTCTCGCGGTTACTGGAGACGGCTACTCGTATCAGTACTCGGAAACGACCGACTTCGAGATCGTGCTTCTGGGCGCGTCCGAGGCGGCGCCGCTGGGACCGGACGCCTACGGCTACTACGCGTACGACCGCGCGGACTCGGCCTACGGCCCGGCGCCCGGCTTCGACTGGTACGACATCGCTCCCCCGGGCCCGGGGAACATCATCAGCGCGATAACCGACGAGGACGCCGGGGTCACAACGATGGGCATGTTCTTCGACATCAGATACTACGGCACGCCCTACGAGCTCATAACGGTCAACTCGAACGGGTTCCTGGCGGCGGGCGCGACGGACTACCGATTCGGAGACAACTCGCCGATTCCCGACATGCACGGACCGCCGAACATGATCGCGCCGTTCTGGGACGATCTGGACCCGTCCGCGGGCGGGGACATCTACTCGTGGATGGATTTCGCCAATCACCGCCTCATCTTCCAGTTCGACGAGGTGCCCATCTGGGGCACCTCCAACACGCAGACGTTCCAAGTGATCCTCTACGATGAGAACTACTACCCGACACCGACCAACGACACGCAGATCAAGTTCCAGTATCAGACCGTGTCGATGCCCTACGGCTGCACCGTCGGGATAGAGAACCTCCTGCAGAACGACGGCATTCAGTGGCTGAACGACTCCGTCTACTCGCCGCACGCGGCTCCCGTCGAGGACGGCGCAGCGATCCTCTTCACGACCGTGCAGCCTTCCGACCCCGAGGTCACGTGGCTGGTCTTGAGCGACAGCTCCATCGACGACAGTTCGGGTGGCAACGGTGACGGGATCGCGCAGAGCGGTGAGACGATCGAGCTCATGGTCGAGTTCTCGAGCGAGGGCGGGACGAGCGCGGAGGACGTAACCGTCCTGCTGTCATCCGCGGAAACCACGCTGTCGATGGTGGACAGCACGGCCGCGATACCCGATATCCCGGCAGGCGGCTCCGGGAGCAATTCCGACCCGCTGACGTTCGTCGTCTCGGAGACCGTCAGCGACTCGGTCGCCACGCTGTGGGCCAGGGTCTCGGCCAACGGCGGCGCCTACACCGGCGCGGGCAGGATCGACATCCACATTGACCTGACCTCGACCGGAATCGAGGACGATCCCGTAGCCTCCGTCTTCAACCTGCGCCCCGGATACCCGAACCCGTTTGCCGCCGACACGCGTCTGCGGCTGACGCTCCCCGCGGCCGAGAGGGTCGTGGCGCGCGTCTACAGCCCGGCGGGACGCCTGGTGAAGACGCTGGTAGACACACGGCTCCCGGCGGGCGAGCACTTCGTGCCGTGGGATGGCACCGACGAGCGGGGCAACCGCGTTGCCAGCGGTGTCTACTTCGTCTCTGCCGAGGCAGGCGCGGACCGCGCGTCACGGAAGGTCGTGCTGTTGCGCTGACGCAAGCGGCACGTGCAGAATGGTCGTAGGGCGCGCATCTGGGATGCAGCGCCAAGCATCGGACCTCCGTTTGGATCCTGCCGCAGGTCAGAAGCTCGAAACACGTCCACCGTGGGGAGGCAGATCTAGCTGCCGCCGGCACGGAGGATTACGACCTCCCCGAACCACTCGAGGAGGTGGTCCCAACTCTTACGCATTAGGGACGCCAGCATACAGAGGCCTCGACCTGTCACGGTCGGGGCCCTGTCTTTCCTCCCAGCAAGCCACACAGCAGCTTGCCCACCGAATCGGGGGCATGGATCAGAGATGGCCGCACACAAGAGGGCG
>JALGZG010000022.1 GCA_025782345.1 bacterium
ACTGGTCGATCCTGTTGCTGATGACCTCGAGCGCTCGCTCCATCGCGTCCTGGGCCTCGTCCGCCGGCAACCCCTCCTTGTCCACCTCGAGGACCAGGTGCATTCCACCCTTCAAATCCAGTCCGAGCTGCAGCGACTGGCTCTCGAGGGCCTCCACTTCCTCCGTCTCCATTCCGGCCTTGTCCTCGTCGGTCAGCGACAGGAATCGGAACGTGTACGACGCCTTCCAGGCGGAGAACACGAGGATGGCCAGCACAAGTACGATCTTCCACCTCATCTTAGACGTCATGTTCGCCCCTCCGGGTACTCTGAAACGGGCCCGGGTAGCTTAAGCCCGGGCGAGGTGTTCTTTTCATAGGACAAGGCTTCATCTTAACCCGAGGAACGAGGACGGTCAATGGGAAATGGGCCCACGGGGGCCCTTTGAATCCCCTTGCGACGGGCCTCGTGGCCGCTTAGGGTATTCACCAGTTCGTTCATCCTTGGAAGAACCGCGCCGGGAGGATGTCGCATGTCAACCGAATGGTCCGACTACTGGCAGGATGTCGCCAACCTACGATGGACCGATGTCGACCAGGTCGTGCTGGAGAAGGTCGCAAACACGCTTGGCTGGGGGCCCGAGCGCACGCTGCTCGAGCTGGGTGCCGGACGCGGGCTACATAGCAACTACCTGTTCGAGATGCTGCGCTGTGACCGTCCCGACCTCTACGAGATCTCCCCGGAGATGCTTCTCTATATGAAGCGGTTGGGTCTGAACGCCATCGGCGACAACGACCAGCTGCGCGCGAAGTACGACATCGTATGGTCATACGGAGTCCCCGAGCACTTCGAGGAGCCGATGCGCCAGGAGATCATAGACCGCCACTTCGAGCTGTCCGGAGAATGGGTGCTCCTGGTGATCCCGAGAGCGACATGGCTCAGGAGCCTCGTGGGGCGAGAGGACAGGATCCCAGCCAGGGACTTCACATACGACGAGCTGGCCAGGAGGCTTTCTGACGGCGCCACCAAGTACTGGGGTGACCCGTCCGGGGTCGAGATACACGTGGAGGATTTCTGTCCGCTCTTCGGCGTGCGCCACATTCCCGCCGGTTGGTACAACATCACCGACAGGCTCCTCGGCTGGGCACTGCCAGGCGGGCTGCTCATCGGGTGGGCGAAGAAAAGGGGCGCCTGACCCCGCTACTCTGGCGCCTCCAGAAGAGCCAGCATCTCTCTGACAGCGAGGTCCATCCCCACAAGGACGGCGCGCGATACGACGCTGTGTCCGATGCTCACCTCCACGATCTCCCCGATCCCCGCTATCGCCTGGACGTTCCTGTAGGTGAGGCCGTGCCCCCCGTGTGCCTTGAGTCCCATCTCCGTGGCCGCGATGGCGGCCACCCTCACCTTCTCGAACTCCCGCTGGATCTCATCCGGATCGGTGGCCTCCGCGAAGACACCGGTGTGGATCTCGACGATGTCTGTTCCTACCGCCTTCGCGCGCCCTACCTGCACGACATCCGGGTCGATGAAAAGACTGACTGTGATCCCACTCTTCTTGAGCTTCGTCACGGCATCACGCAGCTGCGGTTCCTCCGCCATGACGTCGAGACCGCCCTGCGTCGTCAGTTCTCCTTCCCCCTCGGGAACCAGCGTGCACATGCCCGGACGAATCTGTAGAGCCGTCGCGAGCAGCTCCGGGGTCGCTTTCATCTCCAGGTTCAGAACCCCGGCCACGGTCTTCTTCAGAAGCAGAACATCGCGGTCCTGGATGTGCCGTCTGTCACCGCGGAGGTGGACCGTGATCCCGCACGCCCCCGCCAGCTCCGCCTGCGCCGCGGCCCATACCGGATCCGGCTCGTCGGCCATCCTCGCCTGCCTGATGGTCGCGACGTGATCGACGTTGACCGACAATCTCATTGTGTGTGCCCCTCCTATCTCACCAGTTCAGAGACGAAAACCAGGTCGATGCCCTCGCGCTCAAGTTCCGGAAGCACCTTCCTGAGCACGCGCAGGGTCTCGGGATGAGGGTGGCCCAGGCCGACCGCTTCCCCGCGCTTTCTTGCTATTTCCACCAGCTCGGCGAGCTGTGACTCAACATCAATGCGGCCCTGCTCGTCCACGGGGCTGTCTATGAACATCCTGTTGCGCGTCGTCGGTACGCCGGCGCGTCTCGCTTCCGACACGCCGACGGACTCCGGCGTCGTCATGCTGTCGAGGAAGTAGAGCCCCGCGTCCTTCAGCTTGCGCATCACCACTCTCATGGGAATGTGCTGCGACGTGAACGCCGATCCCATGTGGTTGTTCGCGCCCACGGCGTGTGGAACGTCGTCGAGCGCCGCGTCGATTCGCCGCACCAGCTGCTCTCTGGTGTGGTCGTTCATCAGTGCGCCCTCTCCCGGATCGACCTCCGGGTAGCCGCGCGGCTCCATCGGGATATGGACGATCACCTCCTTGCCGGCGCGGTGAGCGGCGTGG
>JALGZG010000111.1 GCA_025782345.1 bacterium
AGCGCGTGCTTGTTGTTGTAGCCCTGGAGGCAGTCCGGGATGGCCACACCGGCCGGGCAGGGGAGGCAGTACCTGCACCCGGTGCAGTCTGACTTCATGAGACCCCGGTACGTCTCGGCGACCCTCCGCACGAGTTCCAGTTCCCCATCGGTCATCGAGCCCGGCAGCGCCTCGTCCGCGATGCGCAGATTCTCTTCGATGTGGCTCTCGTCGTTCATGCCGGAGAGGTTGACCTGGACCTCCGGCCTGTTCCAGATCCAGCGCAGGGCCCATTCGGCGGGAGTCCTGCTCACCTCCGCCGCGTCCCAGATGCGCTGGACCTCCGGCGGGACGTTCCGACCCAGCAGTCCGCCCCTCAGGCCCTCCATCACGATGATCCCCAGTCCCTTCGCGGCCGCGTACTCGAGCCCCTCCGTACCGGCCTGGAGCTTTTCGTCGAGGTAGTTGTACTGGATCTGGCAGAACTGCCATTCCCACGCATCGACTATTGTCTTGAAGTCCGGAAGGCCGCCGTGGAAGGAGAAGCCGGCATGGACGATGCGTCCGTCGGCCCTCGCGCCCTCAAGGAACTCCAGCACCCCGAGGTCCCGCATCTTGGCCCAGCTCTCCCCGTTGAGTGCGTGGACCAGGTAGTAGTCGATGTGGTCCGTCTGCAGCCTGTCGAGCTGCTCGCTGAGGATGCGGTCCATGTCCTCGCGCACGTTCGTCTGCCATGGTGGGAGCTTGGTGGCGAGCTTGACCCTGTCGCGGTAGCCCGAGGACAGCGCGCGGCCGACGAAAGGCTCACTGGCCCCCATGTGGTAGGGGACGGCGGTATCGATGTAGTTCACTCCGCGGTCGATGGCGTCCCGCAGCTGCCGAGTCGCCCGATCCTCATCGATGCGTCTGTTCTTCTGGGGGAGACGCATGCAGCCGAACCCGAGGATCGAGAGCTCGTCGCCGGTGCTGTCCATCTTGCGGTAGAGCATGGGGCGTCACCTCCGGATCGGCTTCCCGCTGGCGGAGCTCACATCAAAGCCAGAGCGTCTCTCAGTATAGGCGATGCAGCAGGTCTCAGACAGGAAGAAGCCCGGCCCATGCGGGCCGAGCTCCTTCCGTCATTCCGGCTGTCAGTGCCGCCAGTGAGTAGTCGGCTGCACTGCTTCGGTACTACTTGTACATCGCCTTGATGGAGCTCCAGGTCGCGTCCTCGACAGGCGTTGTCGAGTCCACGTCGTAGAACGTCACCATGTCCGGGTCGTCCTGCTGCAGGACCGCGAACACCATGCCCCACGATCCCGTGCCGGCCATCGTGCATCCGCCCTGAGTGGTGTATTCGGGCGCGCAGGTGTGCGTCCCCAGCGGGGAGCCGTCCATGGCGAACTGGAGGATGTCGCCCGTGCCGTTGGCCGTGGTCACCCAGAGGCAGGCGTTCGCCCAGTCGTAGGCCATTCCGTAGCAGCCAGGGATCACGTCGCCCGAGATCACCTCCCAGGCAGGTGTGCTGCCCCACACGCCGTCCCAGTGGCCGCGGTAGAGGTACTCGCTGAAGCCGCACGTGTAGAAGTAGTAGCCGTCGTACGCGAGAGCGCGGCACGGGGAGATCCCCGGTCCGTTGAAGTAGCCTACATAGTTGGCTGATGTGTCGAATGCGTGGATCTCGGAGCTGTAGCTCCCGTACATATAGGTGCCGTCGAAGCAGAGGTCGCGATGACCCCAGCCAGTCGCGCCGGCGCCCTGTGGGAAGGTGTACATCAGGTTGCCCGTGTCGTCGAAGAGGTAGAACTGGCAGGTCCCGGTCGTGTAATCACCGGCGGCGACCCAGACGTAGTTCCCATCGAAACCGAGGCCGACGTTGTGTAGATCACCGAGGTCCAGAGGGAATTCGAAGACGATGGGGAACGTGCCGTCTGTCGCGGACGGTGTGCCAGGACTCGCGTACTCATTCGTTCCTGCGAAGCTCGCCGCGGCGAGCACGAATACGAACGCAACGCAAAGCGCTGTTCTCATGACCTCTCCCTTGTTGACGTCTCAAGCCAGACAATGGTCTCCATCCTACCAGGACCTGTCGTTTACAGCTGAGTTCATCGATCACCCCCTCCTCAGCCTGCGGCTCGCGCGAACAGGCGAAACCACGGCGTCTTGACAAGTGCCAACGAACTGGTCCGCTGCCTGCTGGAAGCGGATAAGGGAATGACTGCGTGGGTGAAGCCGACTATGTGATCGCCTTGGTCGGTTCGGAACGGCAAAGACGAGTTTAGCCCTGAAGCTTCAGGACGTCAAGCAAATTGAGCATCAATCATACTGGTGTTATCTACTCCGCCAGGACCCTCTGCAGGTGCTCCGGCATGTCGCCGCGAAACCCCCTGAACCAGACCAGCGTTCCGCCGGCTTCATCGAGCAGAATGGTCAGGGGCAGCTGGTCCTTAGGCCTCTTGATCCCGAACGTGCCCTCCGCCATCGAGACGTCCA
>JALGZG010000210.1 GCA_025782345.1 bacterium
CGCACGCGCCGGCGGCCTTCACCTTTGACAGCGCCCCTGGCGTGCGGTAGAATCGCCCACGTTGGTTCATTCGCCCGGGCGAAGCTCGGGCCGTCTTTACGTAGGGGAGGAACGCATGGGTCATGAGAAGCTGTCAGACAGTTTCCTCGAGCTCATACGAAGGGCCTCGACGATGCTTCCGCGTGATGTCGAGGAGGCGATGTCCCGGGCCATCGAACTTGAGGGGGAGGGCGCCGCGGCCGCGTCGAGCCTGGCGCTCATGCTCGAGAACGCGCGGCAGGCGAGCGAGGGGAGCACACCCATCTGTCAGGACACAGGAGCCCTGCTCTTCTTCATCGAGTACGGTCCCGACTACAGACAGAAGGAGATGGAGGAAGCCGCCAGGGCCGCCACCATCGCGGCCACCGAGAACTACTACCTGCGACCGAACGCCGTCGATTCCGTAACGGGTAAGAACTCCGGCAACAACCTGGGCGAGATGTTTCCGTACTTCCACTTCGACCAGCGGGACGAGCCAGGGCTTCGTGTCAGACTGATGCTGAAAGGCGGCGGGTCGGAGAACGTCGGCGCGCAGTACAAGCTGCCCGATGGTGGTCTCAAGGCCGGTCGCGACCTCGAGGGTGTCCGACGGTGCGTGATAGACGCGGTGTTCAACGCGCAGGGCAAGGGCTGCGCGCCGGGCGTCATCGGCGTCGGCATCGGAGGCGACCGCGGGACGTCGTACCTGGGTTCGAAGGAGCAACTGCTCCGCGATCTGGGCGACACCAATCCCGACTCGACTCTGGCCGAGCTGGAGACGCAGCTCTTTGGGGAACTCAATCAGTTGGGCATCGGCCCGAGCGGCTTCGGCGGCAAGACGACCGTGCTGGGCGTCAAGATCGGCAAGCTGCACAGGCTGCCCGCATGTTTCTTCGTGTCAGTAAGCTACGTGTGCTGGGCCTACCGGAAGGCCGCGATGACGGTCGAGGGCGGGGAGGTGACCTATGATTAAGATACAGCTTCCGGTCTCGGCGGATGAGATCCGCAAGCTCAAGGCCGGAGACGAGGTCGCCATCACCGGCGTCATGATAACCGGACGCGACACGGCACATAAGTACCTCGTCGAGACCGATGGCGAGGACGTGAAGGACCTGCTCAAGGACAGCATGATCTACCACTGCGGGCCCGTGGTGAAGAAGGAGGGCGACAAGTACTCGTTCGTCGCCGCCGGACCGACCACGAGTATTCGCGAGGAGCCGTACGAGGCCGACGTCATCGAGAAGTACGGTGTCCGCGGCGTCATCGGTAAGGGCGGCATGGGTGCCGGTACGCTCGCGGCCTGCGGCGAGTTCGGCAGTGTCTACCTCGCGGCAGTTGGCGGGCTGGCAACGATACTCGCTCATTCCGTCGTTGAGGTCATCGACGTGCATAAGCTCGATGAGTGGGGCGCGCCGGAGGCCATGTGGGTCATCAAGGTTGAGGATTTCCCCGCGGTCGTCACGATGGACGCGCATGGAAGATCGATCCACGACGATATCGCCACGCTGTCGAAGGCGAACTACGACAGGCTGATCGCCGGGGAGTAGCGACGACCCAACGGCGAGCGCGGTCTGCGAACAGACGGAAGCCCCCTTCTGGCGTCTTGCCCGGAGGGGGCTCTCTTCGCTCGTAGACAGAGTTGGCCGAGCTTACTCGGTCCGCCGCATCGCCGCTCGCAGGATGTCGGAGAGTTCGCCGACATCCCTCAGATGTTTGACGAGGTCGTGACCGCCCTCGTTCCTGATGTGCAGGTGAACGCCCGGGAAGCGAGCCATACGCGCGGCATGCAGGGCGTCCAACCTTCCCTGAGTCCCCCGGTCGCAGTAGTAGATCTCACACTCGTGCGGATTCTCCCCCGATGCATAGACCCCGGCAAGATCGAAGTAGCGCCAACGGGCGCTTCTCGACAGCCACGCCCGGACAGCCACGCGGGCCACACGCGTGTCCCTCTTGAGCGACCTGGCGACGGGACCGATGAACGTGTAGGGCGAGAACGCAAGCACCTTGTCCGCTCCGAGGAGACCGCCGACGAGCAGAGCTGGGTACCCGCCGAGAGAATTGCCCGCGATCACCGTGCGGCGGATCTGGTGCTCCGAGATGATTCGTTTGAGGTACCTCACTATGCCGTCGATACCGCCCGGCATGTCCGGCAGGTCCCGATGGTATGCCGCCTGGTTCAGGTCGCGCACGAAGACGCGCTTGGCCTCAAGTCCTGAGGCGATTCTGAAGAACTCGAACGGAGGGATGCCAATTCCTCCCGCGAAGCCCCCGAGGGCCACCAGCAACACCTTGGAATCGGACGAGAAGTCCTGTGCTATCGCTTCGGTCTTCTCCTGCAGCTTCGCGTCGAAGTCGCGTGAGTTGCTCACATCATCTCCTTGGAAGGCTCTCGGCCTGCCGGACCCACTTCCGAAGGGTCTACATCCAGCACCGTTCAGCATCCAGGCTTCTTGATTGAACCATGGCGATTCGGTGACGGCTCCGTACCCGACGTTCCCCAGCCACGGATCAAATGTACAGCAGGGTGAAGGTCGCGTCAAACCTGCAGGGATTGCCGAGAGCGCTGATTACATTGGAATGAGTCGACTCGACCCAGCTCCACAGCGCGGCGTAGCTGCAATGGCTTCGGGCCTTGCGCCCGATTCGAGATTGATGCTAAGATTCGACCGCCTTGAACAGCCTTGGCGAGGCCGGTACGTTCCGGCGGAGACCGAAGCTAATGAATGCACCAGCGGAAACGACCAGCAAGCCGACTCTCAGCATCGTCATTCCCCTCTGCAACGAGGAGGGGAATGTTGCCTTGCTGCTCGAGAGACTGCGCGACGCCCTGCAAACGCTCGGGATTTCCTACGAAGTGATACTGGTGGATGACGGCAGCTGCGATGCGACATGGTCGCTCGTCAGTGAAGCCGCCGCAAAGGACGATCGCTTGAAGGGCCTTTCGCTTTCGCGCAATTTTGGACATCAGAACGCCCTCTTTGCTGGCCTCTACCACTCCTCGGGCGAGGCCGTCGTCACGATGGACGGTGACATGCAGCATCCCCCCTCGCTCGTCCCCAAGCTCTTCGAAGCCTGGCGGGAAGGCAACAAGGTTGTCGAAACCCGGCGGATTGAGAGTGAGGACGCATCGCTCATCAAGCGCATGACATCCCGCTGGTTCTACCGGATCTTCTCGGTTCTGTCCGGGCTGCCGATCGCGAAGGGAACGTCGGACTTCCGCCTCGTGGACAGGCAGGTCGTGGACACCATCCTGCAGATGAAGGATGCGGAGCTCTTTCTGCGCGGCATCACTCACTGGGTCGGCTTTCAGAAGACGACAATCACCTACAAGGCGGAGCGCAGGCACGCCGGCGAGACGAAGTACGGTCTGCTGAAGATGGCCCGCTTCGCACTGGCCTCGCTGTTCTCCTTCTCGACTATACCGCTGCGGCTCGGAATCTGGCTGGGGTTGGTTACGAGCGGGCTTGCGTTTCTCGAGCTCATCTACATTCTGGTGAACTACTTCCGGGGCAACGTCACGCCCGGCTGGGCATCGACGCTCACGGTCATCTCCTTCATGTTCGGTATCCTGTTCATCGTGGTTGGGATCATTGGCGCCTACCTCGGTAGTCTTCTGGAGACCCTGAAGAACCGCCCACGCTTCATCGTTCAAGATCAGTCGGGATTTCCGGATCTCCCATGAGATACATGCTTGGTCTGCGACAGTGGGGCAGCTCCCTGGTGCGGGAGTTCGACGGCAGGTTCCCGCGATTCCTCGCCGTGGGGTTCAGTAACTTCGTGGTCAGCTTCACGGTGTTTCGTGCTATGCTGGCGCTGCCATGGTCGTCTCCGTTCA
>JALGZG010000356.1 GCA_025782345.1 bacterium
GACTCCCGACTGGGTCAAGGACGGCGTCTTCTATCAGATATTCCCGGAGCGCTTCGCCAACGGGACGCCCGACAACGACCCGGATTTCTCCGAGTGGTACTACGAGGGCGTCGCGGAACTGCCTCCGTCCGGCAAGACGAACGGCGAGTACTTCCACTTCGTGGATGACTGGTACGACGTCGCAGGGCTTGTTCGTAGCCCGTACAAGACCGATGGGAAGCCGGACTGGAACTCCTTCTACGGCGGAGACATCGAGGGTGTGCGAGCGAACCTCGGCTATCTACAAGATCTCGGCGTGACGATCATCTACTTCAATCCCGTTTTCGAGTCGAGGAGCAATCACAAGTACGACGCGGCGACCTACCAGAAGCTGGATCCCCACTTCGGCACGAACGAGGAGTTTGCCGGGTTCGTTCAAGCGTGCCACGAGAGAGGCATGCGGGTCGTGATCGACCTCGCCATCAACCACACCGGGCACACGCACTGGGCATTCGTCGACGCCAGGGAGAAGGGCGAGGAGTCGGAATACTGGGAGTGGTACGAGTGGAAGGAGTGGCCGGTGCCGGGCGGCATCGGCGCCGCTCCGGGGAACCCGCTCGACTACTACGACTGCTGGTGGGGGTTCGGGCAAATGCCCAATCTCAACTTCGATCTCGGGAGGGCGAACCCGGAGGAGCAGTCGATCACCGACATCGCAGAGGCGAGCCCGAACTGGCCGCTCGTGAACCACCTCCTGGACGTATCGGAGTACTGGCTCGTGGAGGCCGGCATCGACGGCTACAGACTCGACGTGGCGGGGGAGGTGCCGTTCTGGTTCTGGGAACTCTTCCGCGAGAGGGTTCGGTCCGTCAATCCGGACGCGTACATCCTGGGCGAGCTGTGGGGAGCCTCACCCGAGTGGGTCAACGGCCGCTACTTCGATGCGGTCATGAACTACAAGTTCTTCCGTGACCCGGTGCTCGCTTTCATAGCGCGTGGAGACTACGGAGCAGACGAGTTCGACCGCGCTCTCGCTCCGGGCAGACTCATCTACGCCGATCAGGGTGTCCGGGCCATGATGAACCTCCTGGACAGCCACGACACCGAGCGCTTCCTGACGACCGTCGGGGGGGACGCGCGTCGCCTCAAGCTCGCGACTCTGTTCGCGATGACGTACGTCGGCGCGCCCTCCATATACTACGGGGACGAGATCGCGATGACCGGAGCGCATGACCCGGACTGCCGGCGGCCGTTCCTCTGGAACTGGGTCGAGGACGGCGAGCGCGTCGAGATGCACGACTACTTCAGGACTCTGGCCAGGCTCAGGACAAGCCGGCAGTGCCTGACCAGAGGAGATTTCCAGACACTCTATGCTGCGGACGCGGTCTTCGCCTTTCGTCGCGGTCTCGGTGACGACCACGCCGTGGTCGTACTGAACGCGGGCGAGAAGGAAGTGACGGTCTCCCTGGTCCTGGGAGATGAGATCTACCGATACGTATCCGGTTCCAGCAGCCCCACGGGTCTCTCGCACGCGGTGCTCAGGGACCACATGACCGGAGGATTGGAGAACATCGACAGGTCCGGCGGCAGTGCGAGCGTAACGGTGACGATCCCGCCGCTGACCGGGCGCGTGCTTACCCCGGTGGTGGCACAGATAATGTCCCATCCGCCGGACAGCAAGTAGCAAGGGTCAGGGCCGGCTTACTCGCGCCAGGGACCTGAGCGAAGAAGCCGGCCGCACACATCCACGATGGTCAGTTGCGTTGGCGCTCGAGCGCTCTTGGACGGGAGAACACATGGGGGAGATTCGGGAGATTCTCAAGGCGGCAGTCGGTGACGCGGGGAACTGGACGGAGCTGAGAGTGCACGACAGGCGGGCCCTCCAGATCGCCGTGCGCAAGGGAGAAGTCGAGAGCGCCGCGTTCAGGAAGAACTGCGGAGTGGGTGTTCGCGTGCTCGCAAACGGGACGTGGGGATTCTCCAGCACGGACCGGCTCGACGGGGACGGGATCGACGCGGCGATACGCGAGGCGACGCTGTCGGCCGAGATGTCGTCGGCCGGAAGGAGCGAGAAGATAGAGCGGCTCGCGGATTGCGACCTCGCGGTGGGGGATTTCAAGACCGGGAACGCGGAGGAAGTCGCGAGCCACTCGACCGAGGAGAAGACTACGCTGGTCGTCGACACGGAGCGCCGCACCCGCGAGTCTTCTGCCAGCATCCGCTCGGCGATGTGCCGGTACAGTGAGCTCATCGACGAGAAATGGATAGTGTCGTCCGAGGGCGCCGACGCCCACATCGAGGACACGAAGCTCGAGTTCGTCGTCAGCGCCGTGGCCGGAGACGGCGAAGACATGCAGGTTGGTTTCCAGGGTGTCGGAGTGACCGGCGGGTGGTCCGATCTCTTTGCCAAGTGGACGCCCGAGCGGCTGTCCGAACGCGCGGGGAAGGTCGC
>JALGZG010000396.1 GCA_025782345.1 bacterium
CCCGGGCATGGAGCAGCGGAACCTGGACCTCTTCCACAAGTACGAAGAGATCATGAAGAACGAGACTCGTTACGAAGAGGTGGACACGGACGACGCCGACATCATCCTCGTCGCATACGGCACCTCTGCCAGGATCGCGCGCTCCGCGATGGAGCAGGCCCGCGAGAAGGGGATGAAGGTGGGTCTCTTTCGCCCGATAACGCTGTGGCCGTTCCCTTCCGGGCCGCTGAGCAAGCTCGCGGACCGGGTCGAGAACATGCTTGTGGTCGAACTGTCGCTGGGGCAGATGTGGGAGGACGTGAGGATGGCGACCGGGAGCAAGACGAAGGTCCACCTGCACGGCCGGACGGCCGGCGGGGTTCCGACGCAGATGGACATCATCGAGCACCTGCAGAAGGCGCTCGATTCGAAGGGCGACGAGATCGTGAGGAACTTCTAGCGGGCGTGGGGACGAGTGGGGCCAAGGCGGCCAGGGCAGGCGCTACGCCACCCGAGAATCCCCGACCGCTTGCAGCACTTCAGGAGGAGAGGCAATGGAAAAGGTCTTCGGGATGCCGGAGGCGGCGAAGGACTGGAAGACGCTGTACTGCCCGGGCTGCGGGCACGGCGTCGCGCATCGCATCGTCGCTGAACTGGTGGACGAGTTCGGGCTCAGGGAGAGGGCGATCGGGATCGCGCCGGTGGGGTGCTCGGTCTTTGCCGACCTCTACTGGAATTTCGATGTGATCTCGGCGGCGCACGGTCGGGCGGCGGCGGTGGCGACGGGTATGTCGAGGGCGAAGCCCGACTGCTTCGTTATCAGTTATCAGGGGGACGGTGACCTCGTGGCCATCGGCGCGGCCGAGACGGTGCACGCGGCCAACCGGGGCGAGAACTTCGTCACGGTGTTCATCAACAACGCGATATACGGGATGACAGGCGGGCAGATGGCGCCGACGACGCTCATCGGCCAGCCGTCCACGACGTGCCAGCTCGGACGCGACCCCGCGATCGCTGGGTATCCAATCCGCGTGTGTGAGCTGCTCCAGACTCTGGGTGGCGTGGCGTATCTGGCGCGCAGTTCTGTGGACTCGCCCAAGAACGTCATGGCGACCAAGAAGCATCTCAGGAAGGCCTTCCAGCTCGCCCTCGATAAGAAGGGCTACAGCCTGGTCGAGATCGTGTCGCCGTGTCCGACCAACTGGGGCATGAATCCGCCCGAGGCCATGAAGTGGCTGAAGTCGGAGATGCTGGACTACTACGAGCTGGGCGTGTTCAAGGACATCACGGCCGAGAGCTAGTCGGTAAGGCACGTCGTGCAGGCCGAACGCTTGAGGAAGACAGGGAGACATCGGATGACACAGAAGATCAGGTGCGCGGGTTTCGGAGGACAGGGAATCGTCCTGATGGGACGGCTCATCGCCTATTCGGCCATGGTGGAAGACAAGCACACGACATTCTTTCCGCAGTACGGGGCGGCGATGCGGGGCGGGACGGCGAACTGCTCGGTGATAGTCGCGGACGGAGAGATAGCCGCGCCTACGGTGGAGGAGCCGGACGTCGTGCTCATTATGAACGGGCCGTCGCTGGACAAGTTCGAGGACACGGTGAAGCCCGGGGGCTGGATCTTCTATAACACCTCGCTCATCGACCGCGAACATGGTGATGCTGGGCGCCTTCGTGCAGAAGCTCGGCACGATAGGACTCGATACGCTCTCGACCAGGTCGCTCGCTGCCCAGATGCATGGCAAGAGCGAGCAGGTGATGGAACTCAACCGCAAGGCGCTCAAGCGAGGCGCTTCACTCGCCGAGTAGGTCCGCGGCGCGGCTCGCGGCATGGACGGCCGGCGGCTGCCGGCCGTCACGCGCAGGCTCCATGCGAGGGCCCTGCACCGCGGGCAACGGTAAGGCAGGTCGTGCACATGAGCGAGCTCCTCGAGAGGCTCGAGCGTGAGGTCCTGCCGCTGGTCGCGAGGCCCAGCCGCTACACCGGCGGGGAGAGGAACGTCCCCGGGAAGGACCCAGCGGACGTCGACCTCAGCTTCCTTCTGGCATTCCCTGACGTTTACGAGATCGGCATGTCCCACCTGGGCATCCGAATGCTCTACGACATCCTCAACCGGCGACCGGACGTTCTCGCGGAGCGTGTCTTCGCGCCGTGGACCGACATGGAGGCGCTCATGAGAGAGCGGGGCGTGCCGCTCTTCTCCGTAGAGAGCCAGCGTCCGGCGCGTGACTTCGACGTCATCGGCTTCACGCTTCAGTACGAACTCCACTACACGAACATTCTGATGATGCTGGACCTCGCATCCGTGGCGCTACGCGCCGCCGACAGAGGAGAGGACGAGCCGCTGATCATCGGTGGCGGTCCCTGCGCTCTGAACCCCGAGCCCATGGCCGCCTTCTTCGATCTCTTCGTGATAGGAGACGGCGAGAGCGCGGTGCTGGACATCGCCGATCTGCTTATCGAGGCGCGCGGAGACGGATTGAGCAGGGCGGAGATCCTGGCGCGGGCCGCGGCGCTCCCCGGCGTGTATGTGCCGTCGCTCTACGAGGAACGCACTGAGAACGGACTGTACGCGGGGACGGTCCCGCGTACTTCCCCGCAGGGTCATGGCGCCGACGATGCAGCTTCCCTTGAGAACGGGGGCGGCGAGATCCCCGCCCGCGTCCACCGCAGGGCAGAGCGTTCGATAGACTACGCGGGCCACCCGTCGGTGCCGGTCGTTCCCGTCACGGAAACGACGCACGACAGGCTTGCCGTTGAGATCATGCGCGGGTGCACGCGGGGCTGCCGGTTCTGCCAGCCCGGCATGATAACGAGGCCGGTGCGTCCGCGTCCGACTGAGGACATCGTCCGCCTGGTCGACGAGGGGCTGGCGGCTTCCGGGTACCACGAGGTGTCCCTGGTGTCGCTCTCGACCTCCGACTTCGACGACCTGCCCGAGCTGATCTCCTGCCTGAACGAGCGGCTGTTTGACAAGCGCGTCAGCATATCGCTGCCGTCGCTCCGCTTGGACCGGTTCGGGCTCGAACTAGCCGACGGCATAGGCAAGGTGAGGCGCGCGGGGCTGACGTTTGCCCCGGAGGCCGGCACGCAGCGGCTCCGAGACGTTGTCAATAAGAACGAGACCGAGGAGAGCATTCTCAGGACGGTGGACGTCGCGTTCGCCTCCGGATGGAACAGGATCAAGCTCTACTTCATGATCGGTCTCCCGACAGAGACGGATGAGGACCTCGAGGGTATCGTGCGCTTGGTGTCGAAGGTCGTCTCGGTGGCCAGAAAGAGGAAGAAGGGCGCGCGCATCAAAGTGTCGGTCTCGCCGTTCGTGCCCCGCACGCACACGCCGTTCCAGTGGGAGCGGCAGGATACATCCGACGAGACGCGGCGCAAGGAGATGTTCCTGAGGGAGCGCCTGCGCCGCGAGCGCAGCGTGAAGCTGGCGACGAGGGACCCCGAGGTCTCGTTTCTCGAGGGCGTGATGGCGAGGGGCGGACGGTCGCTCAGCGAGGTCGTTGAGACTGCGTTCCGAGCGGGCGCCAGGTTCGACGGGTGGACGGAGACGTTCGACTTCGGGAGGTGGCGCCGGGCGTTCGAGCTGGCCGGAGTATCGCCCGAGAGCTTCCTGGAGGCACGTGACCCGGATGGGCCGCTTCCGTGGGACCACATCGATGGGGGACCCAGCAGAGAGTTCCTGCTGGCTGAGCGCGAGAAGGCGCTTCGGGCGGAGCTGACGCCTGATTGCCGGGAGTCCGGCTGCTTCGACTGCGGCGCGTGCGTGGCCGGCGGAGTGGCGCGCGGTGCGGCGGGGCGCGAGATGCCCGAGCGACCGGAGGCGCCGGCGCCAACGCCGACCTCCCGTCCGAGCTTCGGGCGTCGCGAGCGGAAGGTCCGCCAGGGGGACGCCAGCGGCACCAGGTGGCGGGTTCGGTACTCGAAGGGCGCCGCGGTCAGGTTCATCTCGCATCTCGACATCGTGCGTGCGGTGCTGCGGGCGCTGGCGATCTCGGAGCTGCCGGTTGTCTATACGCAGGGCTTCAACCCGCACCCGAAGCTGTCTTTCGGGCCGCCTCTGCCGGTAGGAGCGACGGGCGAGGCCGAGTTCTTCGACCTGGAGTTCACGCGGGCACTGGCGGGGGAAGAGATAGAGGCGAGGCTTGGAGCGGGGCTGCCCGAAGGGCTCAGGGTCCTTTCGGTCTCGGCGCTGACCTCGAAGCGTTCCCCGAGCGCTATCGCTGAGGGCGCGGAGTACGTCGTGAGCGACGTGCAGGGGCTGGAGGGGCTGTCGACCGAGGAGATCGAGGCGCGCATTGACGCGCTGAGGCGTCTACGCGAGGTTGAGGTGCCCAAGGGTGAAGGGGTCAAGACGGTGCGGCCCAGCGAGCAGATCCTGGAGCTTGTGGTGGTGGCCGGGCCCGCGGTGGGGGCCACAGCGGAGGCCGTAGCCGGGGCCGCTCCGGAGGTCGCAGCCGCGGAACTCAGGCCTCCCGTGCTCCGCGCGGTGCTGGCGATCGGGAAAGAGGGCGCAATGCGCCCCATTGACGTGGTCAGACTCTTGACTCGGGAACCTGCGGCTCCGCCGGAACTTGCACGTATCCACCGTACCGCTCTCCTTCGTCGGGCGAGCGGCGGCAGGCCGGGACTTGAACCAGTCCGCTAGCGGGACTATACTTGAGAGCAGATGATAAGTGGGCGCAACGGGTGTGCCCTTGAGGGATTACGGGTGCCGACACCCCGGCCGTGGGGTGTGGGCCGCCATACAGAGGAGTGATGTGCATAAGGAAATCGTTGTCAACGTGGCAACCGGCGAGACTCGGATAGCCATTCTCGAAGACCACCAGCTTGTGGAGATCATGGTGGAACGCGGGGAGGGCAGACGCATCGTCGGTGACATCTACAAAGGCGTCGTGGGCGCAGTCCTGCCAGGCATGCAGGCCGCGTTCGTAGATATCGGGATGGAGAAGAGCGCGTTCCTGCACGTTTCCGACATGCGGGACGTCACCGCGGAGTTCGCGGACCTCGGGGGCGACGAGTCGTTGGGGGTAGCAGAGGGCCGACGGATGTCCTCTCCTAACGTCCCAATCCAGGACCTGCTCAAGAAAGGCCAGGAGATTCTCGTTCAGGTGACGAAGGAGCCCATCAGCACGAAGGGCCCCAGGGTGACGACGCAGATCTCGCTGCCCGGACGCTTCCTGGTGCTGGTGCCCTTCTCGGGGTCGGTGGGTGTTTCGCGCAAGATCGAGAAGTCGCCGGAACGCGACCGCCTCAAGGAGATCGCGCGCGAGATCCGGCCGCCGTGGGGCGGCCTGATCGTGCGTACCGCGGCGTTGGGCGTGAGCAAGCGTCAGATCAAGCGCGACCTCAAGTTCCTCGTGAAGATGTGGAAGAAGACCAACAGTATCGCCGGGTCTCACCGGGCGCCGGCGCTCATCCAGAGCGAGATGGGTCTGACCGCGGGGCTCGTGCGCGACGTCTTCACCGCGGATGTCGACAGGCTCACTGTCGACTCGCGCAGGGGTTACAAGGAGATAAACGGATATCTCCGGAACGTAGCGCCCGAACTCAAGGGAAGGGTCGAGTACTACCGCGACAGCACCCCGGTGTTCGATGCCTACGACATCGAGGGTGCCATCGAGAAGGGCCTCAGACGGAAGGTCTACTTCAAGAAGGGCGGCTACATCGTCATTGACCACGCTGAGGCGCTCACCGCGATCGACGTCAACACCGGCAGGTATACGGGGAAGAAGGACCAGGAGGAGACGATCCTCAAGACCAACATGGGCGCCGCGCGCGAGGTCGGCCGTCAGTTGCGTCTCAGGGACATCGGCGGCATCATCGTCGTTGATTTCATCGACATGGCCAGTGAGGGGAACCGACAGAAGGTCGTCCAGGAACTCAAGAAGATGCTGGCACGCGACCGTGCGCGCAGCAAGGTCTATCCCATCAGCGAACTCGGCCTGGTCCAGATGACCAGGCAGCGCGTCAGGCCCAGCCTCCTGCACCAGTACACCGACTCGTGCCCTCAGTGCGAGGGGACCGGGAAAGTGCTCTCGATGGACTCCATCATGCTCTTCATCGAGCGCGGGATGCGCAGGGTCGCGTCGTCGACGCGCGAGAAGAGGTTCAAGCTCGTGGTATCGCCTAAGATGGCTGTCTACCTTGTGGACGAGGAGGGTCCGAGGCTGCGGGCGCTCGAGAAGGACACCAGGCGCTCGATAGAGGTGACGGACGACCGGGAGCTGGGTCGCGAGGAGTTCCGCATACTGTCTGCTCAGAGCGGCAGGGAGCTCGCCTCCGAGAAGCAGAACTAGGTGAGGGGCGCCGCACCTGCTGATGCATTGATGCTCACGTGACTGTTCGCAGCGCCGTCGGGTGGAAACCGCCCGGCGGCGTTGTGCGTTCGCGCCGGAGCTGTCCCGCGGGGATCCGCCGCGCTTCATGACAGACTGCCGGGACGACGAGCTGGTGGATTTCCGCTGGCGCTCGTGGCGCTGGACGGATAGAATCTCGCCATCTGGGGCACGGGGGGCCGCGGCATCGGGCGGGAGGTTCTCGTCCGCGCGGAAACCCGTCTGCCTGCATTGCGTCCGAATGGCAAATCCAATGCGCGGAGGGCATCGTGGGTCACAGACTCGTCGTGGTCAACAGCGAGCAACTGGGGGATGGGTCGGTTGAGCTTGGTTCCAAGCTCATGGGCTCGTTCCTACGGAAGCTGTGCACGACATCACCGAAGCCGGAGGTGATGCTGTTCTACAACGCGGGTGTGAAGCTGCTGGCCGAGGGCTCGCACGTGCTAGATGCGCTGACGGTTCTCTCCGAGGCCGGCGTGGATCTTGTGGCGTGCGGGACGTGTGCCGGGTACTACGGGATCGCCGACAAGATGGCGGTGGGGCGGATCAGTGACATGGCAGAGGTCGTCAGTCAGATGTTGCAGTCCGAGGTTGTCGTTACGGTCTAGCAGGGGGCGGCGATGAGTGAGATGATTGCTATCTGCGGGCTGCGGTGTCACGAATGCGGGGCGTTCAAGGCGACCCGCGACGACGAGGATGCCCGGAGGGCCGAGGTCGCCAAGATGTGGTCCGAGATGTTCAAGGCCGAGATCAAGCCGTCTGACATCAACTGCGAAGGGTGCAGGTCGGATGGGGTTCTGTTCCAGCACTGCACGGTCTGCGAGATCAGGAAGTGCGGGGTCGGGAAGGGTGTGGCCAACTGCGCGCACTGCGAGGAATACGCGTGCGCGAAGCTGGAGCAGTTCTTCGAGATGGTGCCCGAGTGCCGGACGCAGCTTGACGGCATCAGGGGAGAGCTGTAGAGGACGCGGACTCGAACGGAAGACGGCGCGGAAGGGTGGACCAAGCGCGGCGTTGAAAACGCTGCGGAGAGGGATGAGAACATGTCGAAATCAGAGCAGTCATTGCGGGACGCGTTCGCCGGCGAGTCGCAGGCCAACCGCAAGTACCTGGCCTATGCGGAGAAGGCCGACACGGAAGACCATCCCCAGGTGGCGCGGCTGTTCAGGGCAGCGGCGGCGGCGGAGACCGTGCATGCGCACAACCATCTCCGTGCGCTGGGGGCCATCGGGACGACCGAGGAGAACCTCAAGGACGCCATCGCGGGCGAGACGCACGAGTTCAAGACCATGTACCCCGAGATGATTGAGCATGCGAAGGCCGAGGAGAACGAGGAGGCACTGCGTTCGTTTGAACTGGCCAATGCGGTCGAGAGAACGCACGCGGAACTGTACGAGGGGCTGCTGGGCTCGCTCGGCTCGGAGCAGGGAGACTTCCCGTACTACGTGTGCCCGGTGTGTGGTCACACGGTCGGCAAGGGCGCGCCTGACATCTGCCCGGTCTGTGGCACAGCGGGAAGCGCGTTCAAGAAGATAGACTAGGTGCACAGCGGTCCCGACCGGAGCGAAGGGGCACGTCGGTATGAGACGCGATATCAGGGACGAGCGCAGATTCGCATGGAAGACGCTGACGGCCACCGCCATCGTGGTCGGCGTCGTCCTGATTCTGCTATTGGCTCGCCAGGTCGCGAGCGTGCTGCTCGTGGTCTTTGCCGGAATACTGCTGGCGGTCTTCCTGGACGGCATCGCGAAGCTGATCGAGGGGCTGACGAAGATGCGGAGGGCCGGGGCGCTTGCCGTTGCAATCGCGCTCTTCTTCGGTTTCCTGGCAGCGGCCATGTGGTTGGTCGGCCCGCCGGTGGTGTCACAGATCGCGAAGCTCGCGGAAAACCTCCCGAATACGCTGGAGCGACTGCGCGGATACCTGAACGAGTGGGAGTGGGGGAAGCAGCTGGTCGAATGGATGCCGGAATCCGGCCAGCTTCTCCCGATGGGTACGGACGTGCTGAAGGGTGTGGGCGGCTTCTTCCGGACGGCGGCGGTCGGTTTCGTCAACGTGCTTCTGATACTCTTCCTCGGACTCTACATGGCGGCGTGTCCGCGTCTCTACGTGGACAATACCGTCCGGTTGTTCCCGATTCCCAGGCGGCGGCGGATACAGGAGGTGTTCACCGCGCTGGGCGTGGCCCTCCGGTGGTGGCTGGTAGGCCGAGCGGCCTCGATGGTGGTCGTGGGAGCGCTGACCGCGCTCGGGCTCTGGATAGCCGGTGTGCCCGAGCCACTGGCGCTCGCGCTGATCGCCGCGCTGCTCGCGTTCATACCCTTCCTCGGGCCTGTACTGGGCGCGATACCGGCGATACTCGTCGGACTCGTCGAGAGCCCTGTGAAGGCGCTCTACGTCATCTTCGTGTTCACCATCGTCCAAGTGCTCGAGAACTACTTCATCACGCCTCTGATACAGCAGCGCGCTGTATCGATGGCACCGGCGCTGCTCATCACCGTGCAGATAGTGATGGCGATGCTGTTCGGCGCGATGGGTGTGCTTCTGGCGACACCGCTCGCTGTTGTGTTCATCGTCGTGGTCCAGATGCTCTACGTCCACGACGTCCTCGGTGACCGGATGAAGCTGCTGGGGGAGAAGTAGGTGGCGCTGTGATCCCTCGGTCTCCGCCCCAGCGCGACTGAGCAGCCGGTCACTGGGCTGAGTGCGTTCGCAGCATAACCCCCGAGCAACCGGGCCGTTCCAATCCGTCCACTCCCACCATAGAGCACCAGTACTTGACACGGCCCCCCTCTGCCAGTATAGTGTAACGTAGATTGTCTGAGCGCAGGACCCCTTGCAGCCCCTGTGAAACGAGGTGGTTGCATGAGTGCGGAGATGGTCAAGGA
>JALGZG010000346.1 GCA_025782345.1 bacterium
CTGGAGAGTCGAGGCAGGGGAGAGGTGGCGATTCGGGGCCGCGGGTGAGGGCGTAACGGGTTCCGGTCCCGGCGGTGGGTTCCACATGGACGCGGGCACGATCCGGATCCGTCCCGAGACTGCCGGACCGCTCGTTTTTGACGGCGTGGCGTACAGGGGTGAGATAGAGCTCTTCCCGTCAGGACGGGGCTCACTGACGGTCGTCAACGTGGTCGACGTCGAGTCCTATCTCCGCGGCGTCGTGCCCAGTGAGATAGGACCGCGGCCGGAGAGCGAGATAGAGGCCGTCAAGGCGCAGGCCGTCGCGGCCCGCACCTACGCGATCGCCGCCGGCGGAGGGCGGGCGGCGGGCGGCTTCGACGTGTACGCGACCGTTGACGACCAGGTCTACACCGGTATCGACGGGGAGCACCCGGTCTGCGACCGGGCGATCTTCGAGACGGCGGGCGTGTTCATGAGCTACTCGGGGGAGCCCATCCATGCCTATTTCCACGCCAACTGCGGTGGGCGGACGGAAGCGCGACACCAGGTGTGGGAACTGCCCAGCGTCCCATACCTGAAGCCGGTCTGGGACAGCCCGGAGCAAGATCAGTTCAATGATGCCTTCTGCAGCTCCGGTGCCCACTTCAGGTGGAGCGAGACGTGGACGGGGAAAGAGATCGCGGATCTGGTCAAGAAGCACCTGCCCAGCGCGGCTTCGACACCTGTGCGGAAGCCGATCGGGGAGGTCCTGGATCTCCGGGTCACGGTGCGCACCCCTTCTGGCCGGGTGAGGTGGCTCGAAGTGGAGACCACGGAGGGCACGTACCGCGTGTTCGGCGATCGGGTGAGGTGGCTCCTGCGCCTGCCGGGCACGGACCGAATCCTCTGGAGTTCCTGGTTCGAACTCGACGTGACGACGCTGCGCACGAGCCGCGTCGTTCGGGTCGAGGCGAAGGGGAGAGGGTACGGCCACGGCATCGGCATGTGCCAGCACGGCGCGATGGAGATGGCCCGGCAGGGCTACCGCTACGATGAGATTCTGAAGCACTACTACACGGGAATCAGCCTCGAGAGGGCCTACGGGGAAGCCGACTGAGGGCCGCAGAGTTCGCTCTGCTGGACGCCGCGGACCGCTAGAATCGGATTGACACACGGGTTAACCGTTGCTATATTTACCTGTCTAGCCAGATACGCGGGGTCGTAGTTCAGTTTGGTTAGAACGCCGGCCTGTCACGCCGGAGGTCGCGAGTTCGAGTCTCGTCGGCCCCGCCATATCAAGGGAAGGCCGCCCACGTGGGCGGCCTTCTCGTTGTGCGACGGGCATGGCGCGGAGCGCCAGGGACGGCGCTCTCAACCGGCAACTGAAAGGGAGCCGGGAAGTGACTTGGAGGTGTAAGTCCTCTGGGGGTCTCGGTGGCAGGAACCCCTAGCAGCTCCGGCCTGAGGAACACGAACCGCATACGAGGCGTTCACGGGATGGGCGAGAGGGCAACGAGACTCGAAGCCCGATGCCACCCGGATCCCATGGGCGTATATGCGGCGGGCATGTGGGGCGAAGGTCACGCGTCTTACCCCGGGAGACCTGTCCGCTGGTCTCTGACCAGCCACACCGAGAGGCGTGGTGATAGGCGGGCAGGAGTCAGCCGAGGCCATAGTAGCCGCATCGCACGGTGGCGAAGGGCCGAACACGAGGAGCCGACCCCACACGGAGCGTTCGATGTTCGACGGAGGCGCAGAGCGACAGGCTGAGAAGTCTGAGCGGTCCCTGAGCGTAGGCGGCGGAACCGCCGAGGGTAAGGGCACCGTGCGTCAAGCGGACACGGCACGCGACGGTCATGTGGGCGACGAAGCTCCGCAACTCATGGAGGAGGTGTGCGCACGAGAGAACATGCAGGCGGCATGTAAGCGCGTGGTGCGTAACGGCGGTGCACCGGGTCCCGACGGGATGACCGTCGAGGATCTGTTGTCGTACTGCCGTGAACACTGGGCGCACATCCGGGAGGAGCTGCTGAGCGGGACGTATTGTCCCCAACCGGTGCGTCGGGTGGAGATCCCGAAGCCCGGCGGGGGCACACGGACGCTCGGTATCCCGACGGTGGTAGACCGGATGATCCAGCAGGCGCTGCTTCAGGTACTGACGCCGATCTTCGACCCGACGTTCTCGGATGCGAGCTACGGCTTTCGCCCGGGACGTAGCGCACATGAAGCGATAAAGCGCGCCCGCGAGCACATCGCGGCGGGGCACCGATGGGTGGTGGACCTGGACATCGAGAAGTTCTTCGACCGGGTGAACCACGACATCCTGATGTCGCGAGTAGCACGCCGGGTGAAGGACAAGCGAGTGCTTCTTCTGATCCGTCGGTATCTTCAGGCGGGTACGATGGAAGGCGGGCTGATGTCACCGCGACGTGAGGGGACGCCCCAGGGCGGTCCCCTGTCTCCGCTCCTGAGTAACATCTACCTGGACGACCTCGACAAGGAGCTGGAGCGCCGTGGTCACCTGTTCGTCCGTTACGCCGACGACTGCAACGTATATGTGCGGTCAGAAGTGGCGGGCAGACGGGTAATGACATCGCTGGAGCGCTTCCTGTGGAAGCGCCTCCGGCTGAGGATCAACCGCGAGAAGAGCTCGGTGGACCGTCCCTGGAAACGACAGTTCCTGGGATACACCGTGACTCACCATCTGAAGCCTAAGCTCAAGGTGTCGCCGAAGTCTGTACGACGCCTGAAAGCGAAGCTCCGGATACTGTTCAGGCGCGGGCGGGGTTGCAACCTCAGCCGCACCTGTGCGGAGCTTGAGCCGAAGTTGCGGGGCTGGATGGCATACTACCGGATGGCGGAGGTTAAGACGAGCTTTGAGGAACTGGATGCGTGGATCAGGCGGAGACTGCGCTGCATTTTATGGCGTCAGTGGAAGCAGCCACGCACCCGGGCCAGGAAGCTCAGACAGCTGGGGCTGGACGCCGAACGGGCACGGCAATCTGCCCAGAACGGCCGTGGTCCCTGGTGGAACGCCGGGGCGAGCCACATGACCCAGGCCATCCCGACCTCCGCGCTGCGACGCATGGGACTCGTGAGCCTTCTCGATGAGCACCGGAGACTCGCGAGCTGTTCGTGAACCGCCGGATCGGGAACGGTACGTCCGGTGGTGTGGGAGGACGGGGCCGCGAGGCCCCGCCCTACCCGATCTGAAGTGCTTTCTCGCGATCAACGACCACCGTTAGATCAGGGCCGGCTGCCAGCCAATCCTCCTACCGAACCAGCCCGGCGCTTGACATGGTGTAAGTCATCACGGCCGTCCGGAACCAGCGTGTGCGTCAGCCTATTGCGCTCGTCGTCTGCTGTCCCGAGGAGCCGCGCGTCACGCGCCGTCGCAGGGGCGGCCGCCCACTCTCTAGAAGTAGTAGTGCATTCCGAAGGCGACCAGCGAGTACGTCACCGATGTTCCTGGTTTCAGTGTAGCATCGCTGGAGCCCGAGGGCGCGTCTACCTCGATGTCGTTCAGCAGCGCATAACCAGCGCCGATCTCCGTTGAGAAGCCCAGGTTTGGAAGCCCCTGGAATCTGTACTCAATGCCCAGCACGGCGTGCAGACCGAGCGCACTGCCGCTGAGTCCAATCTCGTCGCCCTGATCCTCGAAATCGCCAGACATCAGGAGGTAACCGACACCTGCACCGATGTAGACATCCGGAGGTGTCCACGCTCATACCGAGGTGTTCCTTGCTGCCGTCGTCGTACTCAACGGTCGGATCATCAATCGTGAGCGAGGCATGGCCTGCTATACCCTGAAGCTGAAACGAAGAGCCAACGACGTACTTGACGCTGATGCACCGGGCGCCGCAGATCGACTGCCAGCCAACGCCGATGCTACCTTCCGCCTGCGATGACGCAGGTGCAACTGCGACGAGCGCTGCTGCGAGCGAAATGATTGCCAGTAGTCTCATGTTCGTTCCTCTCTCCCGAAACGTTGCCTCGTCCGTTGTTCTCACCATCGCTCCCCTCAGCCTTCTCGCTCGGTCCGCTGCCTCCTTCCACGAGCACAAGTCACTAGATCAGGATGTCGGTATCGTCGGTCCGGCAGCCAGAGCTGTGCCCACGATAGTACAGCTGCCTTGAGCAGTTGTCAATCCGATTCCGGTGGGATTACTCGCGGGCGGCGATTCCACCGAATGCGTGATCAGACCCGTCTGGAGGCGAGTGCTCGCGCCGGCCCCTTGAGTTCATCAGCAGCCATCACGCTGCGTCGCGAGGTAACAGGCAAAGCGTTCGAAACTCGTCTACTATGCCCCGCCATTCAAGAAGAGCCCGGTCTGCCAAGACCGGGCTCTTCCACTGCACGGTTGCGTCATCTGGCCTGTACTCGGCGGGCTCACCGGGTCACTGAGGACGGAGGCAAAGCCTGAAGTGGTAACCTGAGATGGCGAGGGTGATCGCGGCGGGGAACGCCCTGGGATTGCGGCAGATGGTCCAGAGCAGAAGGCCAGGGTAACGGAAGCGCTCGTGGCCAACGATGCTCAGGTAGTAGATGGAGCGGAAGAACGCCGCGATGTGCCAGC